>JAYUCN010000031.1:0-6589 GCA_043740335.1 Planctomycetota bacterium | reverse complement strand
GGATCACGTCATCGGGCTCAGGGCCGAGCGGGACCGAGGTCTCGGTGAAGCCGAGGAACAGGTAGCACTCGGCAACCGCGACCGTGACCGTGCACGTTGCGACTTGACCGAGCTGGTTCGTGGCCGTGTAGGTGATGACGTAGTTGCCGACCTGCGCGTTGGACGGCGTCCAGTTGAACACCGTGGTCGCGGTCGCGGTCGGACCGGCGTTGACGATCGGCAGTGCTGGCGTGTGAGTGGCGCCGACGGGCACGCCCGCGGCGGTCAGCGTCACCTGGTTGGCCGGCAGACCGGTGGCGGTCTTGGCGACGATCGAGTAGCTGATCGGCACGCCGACCGACGCCATCAGCGTCTGGCCGCACGGCGACGGCGGGTCGAAGAACGGTGCAGGGCACGCCGACAACACCCGGCCGACTGGTCCCAGTCCGGAAGGGAACGCAGCCCAGGCTGGTGTGCCGGCGCCGCCCGGCGGTGGGAACCCTCCTGCCGTCGCATTGCCGAGGGCCGCCGTGACGCGCGCGGGATTCGGCGCGAGGGCCGGACCGGCAGCGGCGACGTTGTTGCCTGCGCCAGCCACCGAAGTGTGGGTCCAGCGGAAGCCATTGAGCACGACGATCTCGTGCGCCGCGATGCCCATGTCCGAGATGCTGCGAACCACCAGGTAGCACTCGAACGTGATCACGGTGCCGACTGGATGGCCCTGCCTGCGGTCCGAGAAGCGCGACGGTGGCGTGCCGGCCACACCGGAATTCGGGTTGATGGCAGTGGCACCGAGGAAGCCGGCCGTCCACTCGGCGTTGGTGTAATAGAAGGGAAGGTTGTCATCGCCCCCGGCCGCCATAGGCTGGGGATCGAGCGCGGGCAGGACCGGCTGCATGCCGGCCGGAAGCGCCGGTGCCAGACCCGGAGCGATCGGTTGCCCCGCGGCATTGGTCGCTTGCATTCCCGCGGCGTTCACGTAGCCCGTGACAATGTTGATCCAGACGAAGTCGTACCAGTCGTCGAGGAAGGCGAAACCGGCGGGAAAGCCGGCCGCCGGACCGGCGAAGGTGAAGTCGCCTGTGATCAAAGCATTGGCCCCGGCCGTGACCGAGATGCTCCCGATCTGCACGGCTACTGCCGCACCGCCGCCAGGCGGAACCACGGTCGCGGTCACGGGAACGACCAAGGCTTGAGCCATCAAGGCCTGGCAGGTGGCAAGACCGATCAGGCAGAAGAGACGCGCTGCGTGGCGTTGCATGGTGGACTCCGTTTGCGCACAGCAAGTCGGTCCGTACCGCAATGGACCCGCTGGCACTGGGTGGCGAGACAAGAATCCTCCCTCCGACTGAGAGACTTACTTCGCACAGGGCGCGCGAGCAAGCTGGTGGGTCGGTTTTGGGTGTCGTGGCTGTTGGTCCCCCATCGGCCAACCAAAGTCGCTTTGCACCCATGGGCCATGGCGCCAATGGCGTTCGTCGGACAAGCCGACGACGCGCTGCGAGCAGTTGATCCTGGCAAGCTCGTACTTGCGTCGCCGGGAGCAGCCGGATCCGGGTCTTGCCGAGCGACGTGCCGAGGGAAACACTACGCGCTGTTGGTGATCGAGCACGAGGTCGCCTGCGCTGGCCGCCGGCAAACCGCCGCGGCGCTGATGCGCACCCCGGAACGACTCCGGGCGGCCTGTGCCGCCCGGAGCAGGGGATCGACGCGCTTCTGCGCCCCGATGGTCGGGGCGCCGCGCGAAGCATCCAGCGATCAATTGATCGTGAACGCGAAGTGGTAGTCCAGGCCGAGATACGACACTGGATCGCCGGTCAGGTCGATGCCCGCCACCTGGCCGTACGGCTGGGAGGCCGAGCCGATGGTCAGGCGCAGCCCATTCGACAACTGCAGCGGGTTGCCCGGGAAGACGAGCGGATTGAACATGCCGACCTGCGCGGCCACGGTCAGGTTGAGCAGACCCGGAATGGGCGGGATGAACAGGGTCGGGATCGAGGACGTCGTCACGGGGTACCAGACGATCGGGAAGAGCCGGATCACGTCGTCAGGCTCTGGGCCGAGCGGAACCGAGGTCTCGGTGAAGCCGAGGAACAGGTAGCACTCGGCAACTGCGACGGTCACCTGGCATGTTGCCACTTGACCGAGCTGGTCGGTAGCCGTGTAGGTGATGACATAGTTGCCGACCTGCGCGTTGGACGGCGTCCAGCTGAACACGGTGGCGGCGGTCGCGTTCGGGCCGGTGTCTACGATCGGCAGCGGTGGCGTGTGGGTGGCGCCGGCGGGCACGCCCGCGGCGGTCAGCGTCACCTGGTTGCCCGGCAGGCCGGTGGCGGCCTTGGCGACGATCGAGTAGCTGATCGGCACGCCGACCGACGCCATCAGCGTCTGGCCGCACGGCGACGGCGGATCGAAGAACGGTGCCGGCGCGGCGCACACGAAGCTCTGGCCGCGGATGAACACGTTCGAGTCGTAGATCGAGTCACCGACGTCGGCGATCGCGAGCTTGATGTGGTTCGTGCCGGGCAGGAGCGTGCCGGTGGCCGTGAAGACCACGGTCAGGCCATCCATCTCGGTGTCGAAGTTGCCCGCGCACGGATAGGCGGGCAGCCCGCCGGCGCCACACTGGTTGTTGAGGTACTCGGTCGAGTTCGGTCCCACTCCCGTGTACGGGTTGCCGCCGTTCACATTGTTGATGGAGACGGGGTTCGCCGTGGTCGGCAGCAGCGCGATGTTGACACCGTTGAGGAAGAAGCCGAACACGTCGTTGAAGGCCGTGTTGGCGAACTCGTTGTATTCCTCCGACGAGAACACGTACTGGAAGCTGATCGTGTTCACGCCCGTGCACGTGAAGTCGAACTCGAGCGCCGACCGATCCTGCGTGCCGGGGATCAGCGTGTTGAGGTCCGGGTCGCCGGGCTGACCGTTGTTGGTCGACGTGCTGGGCAGGTCGTTCGGGCCCGGCACCGAGGCGATGTTGCCCGAGCTCAGGATGATGCCGCTGCCAAAACCGATGATGCCCGTACCGCCGCTGAAGGTGCCGGCGGCGATCGGGACACCCGAGTAGGTGATGTTGGACACCGACACGCCAAAGCCAGTCAGTGCCGTGACGAGGTCCGTGGGCGTGAGCGTCGTGAGATCCGTCGTGACAAGGGCGTCAAACGCCTTGGGCGTGGCGTTGCTCTGGCCGGGGCCGAGGGCCAGGCGCTGCGCGAGCGCGGGGCTGGCCAATCCCACGACGAGGGCTGTAGCAAGGGAGGAAGAACGAACGAGGTTCATCGGACAAGCTCCTGGGTGCAGACAAAGATGAGGGTGCAGGCACCGGGTAACACTGCGCTACTCGTTGCCCCATCCTGCGCCCAGCACAGCATCTCTGCCCGAAAAGCACAATGGCCTTCTCCATGGATACCCCTACCAGGCTCGGGCCATTCAAACTTCATGCCGGCAGCAACGCCGACGTCCTTCGGCCAAGCCCACGTCGCGAAAACGCGGCATGACCAACCCCAACTGCACAGCGAGGCTCAGAGTTCTTCTGGCCCGCCGACATAGCCGAGGAAGGCGCTGGCGGCGACGACGAGAGGGCTCGCGAGGTAGACCTGCCCCGGGCCCGAACGACCTGGAAAGTTGCGATTGATCGCTGACACCGTGACTTCGTCCGCCGTGAACGAGACGCCCGGACCGGCCTTGATGCACGCCCCGCAGCTCGGGTCGATGAGTTCGATGCCGGCCTGCTCGAACAACTTCACGTAGCCCATCGTCTCGGCGTAGACGCGGATGCGCTGGCTGCCGAACTGGATGTAGGCCTTCACACCCTGCAGGCTGCGACCCTTGGCGAGGGCCGTGCGCACGACCCCGGCGTACATGTCCATGTCCGCCTTCTTGCCGCCCGTGCAGGAGCCGCCGTAGGCGATGTCGATCTTCACCATGCCCTTCTGCGCGCGCAGTTCGCGCAGCGGGATGCCGTTGCGCGGATCGCCCGGTGTCGCGACGGTCGGCTCGAGCGCACCGAGGTCGATGTCGAACCTCTTGCAGTACGTCGCCCCGGCATCGGCCTTGACGATCTGCCGGCGCAGCTTCTGCCGGTCCGTGCCACGCAGCGTGTTGATGTAGTCGACCACGACCTCGTCGGCTTCGATGATGCCCGTGAAGCCGCCGGCTTCGACGGCCATGTTCGTCAGCGTCGCGCGCTCGTCGAGCGGCAGCGCCATGACACCCGGGCCCGCGAACTCGAGCACCTTGCCGATGCCAGCGCCCGTCTTGAAGAACGGGTCGGCGAGCAGGTGCAGCATGAGGTCCTTGGCGCAGACGCCAGCCGGCATCGTCGAGCGCAACTCGACGCGCACGGACTCGGGCACCTTCACGCGCACGTCCTTCGTGAACCACGAGTTCGCCATGTCGGTCGAACCGACCCCGAACGCGAAGCAGCCGAGTGCTCCCGCCATGCAGGTGTGGCTGTCGGTGCCCGTGACGAGCTGGCCCGGTTCGGCGATGTCCTCGATGACGATATTGTGGCAGATGCCCTCGCTGCCAACGAGGTTGCCGCCGCGGTGCACTTCGCCGTAGAGCTTGACACCCTGCCTCTTCGTGAACGCTTCCTGCACGGTCGCGAGCGACGCCGCCTGGGTCTTGAGGCCCATCTTCACGTGCGCCTCGGGCATGATGCGGTCGAGGAACGTGAGGTGGTCGCGAAACGCGTAGACCGAGCCGGGATCGGTGACCTTGGCGTCCTGGCCGAGCCCCATCTTGAACAGCGCCTCCGCCATCGGCGTCACGTACTCGTGCGAGAAGCGCACGTCGGTGCGCACGAACAGCGCGTCGCCCGGCTTCACGGCGGGGATGCCGAGGCGACCCGTCTTCGCATCGGCGATGGCGCGCGCCGCGATGATCTTCTCGCAGAGCGTCATCGGCCGCGCCTTGGTCGTCACCGCCGGCGGCACCAGCTCGCCGCGCAAGCGCGCCTGGTTGTATGCGAACAAACCGCCGTGGCGCACGACCTCGGCCGCGATCGGGTCGAGTCCCTTCGTGAACTCTTCGATCGGGATCGCCTCGCCGCGTTCGATGCGGCCCAGCAGCGAGAAGTCGGTCGAGGTGTAGAGGCCGATGTTCTGGCAGTTCTGGCCGTAGATCTTCTCGATGTTCTTGGCGAGCACGAGCTGGATGCCGGCCTTCAGCTCGCTGTAGGGCGCCGTCTCGCGCGAACTGCCGCAGCCCTTGGAGAGGCCGCTGACGATGACCGAGAAGCCGCCGTTCTTGATCGCGTCCTGCTTGACGTTGCCACCGCGCAACCCGACGAGGCAGTAGCGCGCCAGGGTCTCGTCGTAGTAGTAGCAGACCCAGCCCGGCGTCAGCTCGTCGGTCGAGATGTTGTCGATGAGCTTGCGGCGCTCCTCGTAGCGCAGCGTCACGGTGCCGGCGAGTTGCGCCTTCAGTTGCTCCTGGTCCTCGGTGAGGTAGAGCACACGGCCCTCGAACGTCACGGTCTTGCCGGGCATCGTCGCCTCACACCCTCTCGAGGATCATGGCGATGCCTTGGCCACCGCCGATGCAGGCCGAGGCGCAGCCGAGCGCCTTGCCGCTCTGCTCCAGCTCGCGCACGAGCGTGAGCAGGAGGCGCGCGCCCGTGGCACCCAACGGATGGCCGAGCGCGATGGCGCCACCGTTGACGTTGCACTTCTTGCGGTCGAGCTTGAGCTCCTTCTCGCAACCGAGGTACTGGGCCGAGAACGCTTCGTTGATCTCGATCAGGTCGAGGTCGGCGACCTTCAGCTCCGCCTTCGCGCAGGCGCGCTGGATCGCGGGCACCGGGCCGATGCCCATGAGCTCGGGTGGCACGCCTGCGAGGCCCCAGGAACGGATGCGCGCCTTCGGCTTCAGTCCGAGTTCCTTCGCGCGCAGCGCCGTCGTGACGACGAGCATCGCCGCACCATCGACGATGCCCGAGGCGTTGCCGGCGGTGACGGTGCCATCCTTGCCGAACGCGGCCCGCAGTCCGGCAAGTGCCGCGAGCGTGGTCTCCGGCTTGATGTGGTCATCGCTGTCGACGACGAGTTCCTTCTTGCCGAGCTGCACGGTGAGCGGCGCGATCTCGGCAGCGAACTTGCCGGCCTTCACCGCTGCGGCGCCGAGCTGATGGCTGCGCAGTGCGTACTCGTCCTGTTCCTGCCGCGAGATGCCGGCGAGCCTGGCGACGTTCTCGGCGGTCTGCGCCATGAAGAACCTGCAGAACGGGTCGTAGAGCGCCTGGAACAGCAGGTCTTCGATCTTCTGCTCTTGGCCGAAGCGGAAGCCTTCGCGCGCGCCGCGGATCACGTGCGGCACCTGGCTCATGTTCTCCATGCCACCCGCGAGGCAGAGCTGGGCTTCGCCGGCGAGGATCGTGTGCGCGGCCGAGACAACCGCCTGGATGCCGGAGCCACAGAGGCGGTTCACGGTCAGCGCCGGCTTGTCGATCGGCACGCCTGCCTTCAGCGCCACGTGGCGTGCGCCATAGATCGCGTCGCTGCTGCTCTGCGCGGCGTTGCCGACGAACGTCTCGTCGACCATCTCGGGTTTCACGGCGGTGCGCTGCAGCGCGGCTTTGGCCGCATGGGCGGCCAGGTCGATCGCACTG
>JAYUCN010000030.1:0-6606 GCA_043740335.1 Planctomycetota bacterium | reverse complement strand
AGCGCCTCGCGCGCGGTGCGACGGCGTTCGCCGCGGCGCCACTGCCGCGCAAAGTTCACGAGCGAGCGGTAGAGCCAACCGCCGAGTGGACCCGGTCGCAGGTTGCGGTGCGCGAGCGCCTGGTGGAGAGTCTGCTGCGTCAGGTCGTCGGCGAGGTGCGGATCGCGCAGCAGGTCACGCGCGATGCCACGCAGTGCAATGGCGTGATGGTGCAGTTCGCGGTCGAGATCGTGCGGGTCGGGCATCGGGTGCAGCTTCGGATGCTATCCATGCCGCGGCGGCTCGATCGGATGCAGGCAAGACGTCGATGCCAGGCTGCTGGTGCAGCCCAGGAGCCGCGCAGGCGTGGACTCCGGTGTGTGTCGTGCCTGGTTCAGGCGAAGACCTCGTCGAGCGTCGCCGCCGTCAAGATGCGTTCGGCCCATTCGTCGAGGCGATCGATGCTGGCGGTGCGGATGCGTTCTTCGGCGGTCGGTGGGACGTCGCCGAAGCGCTTGCGCAGCAAACGCAACAGCATCTCGACTGTGTGGGTGATCTTTCCCTGGGCCACTCCTTGTGCGATCCCCTGGTCGACTCCCTTCTTGAAGCCCTCTTCGCGAGATTGCTCGGCGATGGTCATTCCCTTCCTCAAGCCTTCTTCGCGGAACTGGTCGGCGATGGTCTTGCCCATGATGTGTGCGTCCTCGTGAATGAGTGTGGCGGCAGCCACGAACTGGTCGCGCGGAGCCTCGAGCTGCCTAGCCAGGTAGGAGAATGGCGAGAAGAGAGCGTGGCGTCCCAAGGGGTCGTCCCAGGCGCACGTTCGCCGGTTGATCCCGCGCTACGCGAGCAGTTCCCTCACCACGTGGCCGGAGACGTCCGTGAGCCGGTAGTCGCGCCCCTGGAAGCGCCACGTCAATCGCTCGTGGTCGAAGCCGAGCAGGAACATCATGGTCGCGTGCAGGTCGTGCACGTGGACGCCGCCATCGACGATGTTGTAGCCGAAGTCGTCGGTGGTGCCGTGCGCGTGCCCGGCGCGCACGCCGCCGCCCGCGAGCCAGATCGTGAAGCAGCGCGGGTGGTGGTCGCGGCCGTAGTCGTCCTTCGTGAGCTTGCCCTGGCAGTACGCCGTGCGCCCGAACTCGCCGCCCCAGACGACGAGCGTGTCGTCGAGCAGGCCGCGGGACTGCAGGTCCATGACGAGCGCTGCGGTCGCCTGGTCGGTCTGCTGGCACTGTCGCGTGATGCCGGCCGGGAGGTTGCCGTGCTGGTCCCAGCCCTGGTGGAAGAGTTGCACGAAGCGCACGCCGCGTTCGAGCAGGCGCCGCGCCAGGAGGCAGTTCGCGGCGTAGGTGCCGGGTTGGCGCGCGCCTTCCCCATAGAGTGCCAGCACCGAGTCGGGCTCCGACGACAGGTCAGCGACCTCGGGCACGCTGGTCTGCATGCGGAACGCGAGTTCGGCCTGCGCCTGCCGCGCGGTGATCGCGGCGTCGGCTTCGAGGGCGAACTGGTCGTCGTGCAGCTTGCCGAGCGCTTCGAGCTGGGCGGTCCGCGCCGCTGTGGAGACGCCGTCGGGGTTGTCGAGGAACAGCACGGGGGACGCGCCGGGCCGGAACTGCACGCCCTGGTACTCGCCGGGCAGGAAGCCGTTGCCCCACAGACGTGCGTAGAGCGGCTGGTCGCGCTGCGCATCCTTGCTGACGAGTACGACGAACGCGGGCAGGTCGCGACTGTCGGCGCCGAGGCCATACGCGGCCCACGAACCCATAGCCGGCCGGCCGCTGATCTGATGGCCGGTGCAGAAGAAGGTGATCGCCGGGTCGTGGTTGATCGCCTCGGTGAACATCGTGCGCACGACGCACAGTTGGTTGGCGACCTTCGCCGTGTGCGGCAAGAGGTCGCTGACCCACAGGCCCGCGCGCCCGTACTGTCGAAAGCCCGTGAAGGAGCCGGCCATCGGCAGGATCGCCTGGTTGCCGCTCATGCCGGTGAGGCGCTGGCCGCCGAGCACCGACTTCGGCAGGTCTTCGCCGTGGCGCTGCTGCAGCAGGGGCTTTGGATCGAACGTCTCGAACGGCGAAGGGCCGCCGGCCTGGAACAGGTAGACGACGCGTTTGGCGCGCGGTGCGAAGTGGGGGGTGCGCGGCGGGTCGTCGCCGTTGCGAGCGGCGTCGCCTAGCGAATGCAGCGCGAGCGCGCCGAGGCCGAGCGAGCTGCGGCCGAGGAAGGTGCGGCGCGCGAGCCGCAGCGGATCGAAGTCGGGGCTTCCGTTCATCGCAGCATCACCACGGCGTCGCTCGCCATCAGCGTCGAGGCAATGAGGAACAGGGCACGCGTCGGATCGGCCTCGGTGTCGTGCAGCACACGCAGTGCTCTGAGCTCGGTGTCGCGCGGCTTGCGCGCGGCGAGGCTCGTGAAGAGAGCGACCAGGCGTTCGTCGACCGTGCCGGTGGGAAGCGCGGCGAGTGTTCGCGCAGCGAGAGCCTGCGCGCACTCGGTGAACACCGGGTCGTTCCAGAACGCAAGGGCTTGCAGCGGCGTGTCGGTCGGCTGCCGGCGCGCAATGCACGACTCACGACTCGGCGCGTCGAGCACCGCCATGTCAGGTGGGCCCGCCGTGCGCTTCCGGTAGGTGTAGAGGCTGCGGCGGTGCGCGTTCGGCCCCTCGTCGGGCTTGTAGTCGGCGCCGCCCCAGCCGACGCCGGCGTCGCGCCAGAGTCCGGGTGGTTGCCATGGCTTGCAGCTCGGGCCAAAGGCCTGCTGGTGCAGCAGGCCCGACGCAGCGAGTGCCTGGTCGCGCAGCACTTCGGCAGACAGCCGGAACGAAGGGCCACGCGCGAGGTGATCGTTGTGTGGATCGGCTTCGCGCTGCGCGCAAGATGCCGTCGAGGACTGGCGGAACGTCGCCGAGCAGACGATGCGGCGCAGCAGTTCGCGCACGCTGCGCCGCGCGGTGAAGTCGCAAGCAAGCGCATCGAGCAGGATCTGTTGCGAGGGCCGTTCGCCGCGGATGCCGAAGTTCTCGGGTGTGGGCACGAGGCCGCGACCGAAGCACAGGGCCCAGAGGCGATCGACGACGACGCGCGCGGCGAGCGGATGACGGAAGTCGTTGAGCCATTCCGCGAGCAGCAGCCGATCACGGAATCCATTCGGCCCGAGTGGCAGAAGCGCTGCGGGCACGTCGGGGCGAACGGGCTTGTCGTGGTCGGGCTGGTCGTAGGCGCCACGCCGGAGCACGAACCGCTCGGGCGGGTATTCGTGCCGCTGCATCACCATCAGTTCGGGGATCGCTTCGACGTAGCGGTGCAGGGCGAGACGGGCGTCGCGCAGGCTGCCGGTAGCCAGCGCGAGTGCGAGGGCGTCCCACGCCTGGCCACGCTCGACACGCTCCGCTCCTGATGTTCTTCCGGCGAGCACGGCGACCTCCGCCGGCGACAGGGCCCGGTCGAACAAGGCGAACTCCTCGAGGCGGCCACCGGTGAAGCCCTTGTCGCGATCGCGGCCGCCGAGTTCGAGTTGCCGCACCGTCGCGGGACCGGCGAGATGATCGCGCACGGTCTCGGGTTCGCATCGCGCGCCATCGACGTAGACCTGCAGGCCGAGCGCGCGCGAACTGCCGTCGTAGGTGACGACGACGTCGAGCCAGCGCTGCGGCGGCAGTTCGTCGCGCGTGCGCACCGCGATCGCCGAGCCCGGCCAGTGGTGCACGATCTCCCAGCACAACCGGCCGTCCTTCAGCAGTACCTGGTAACCCTGCGTGTCGGCGTCCTCGGTGTATTGGCTCGTGTGCAGCACGACTGCGCGCTCCTTTCGATCGGGGCACCACAGCACGAGGCGAACGCTGAACGGATCGTCGCGCGTGAACGCCGGCAGGTTCGGCACGGCGATGCGTGCATCGCCATCACACGTGACCGCTCCGCCATCGCGACCGGCAACCGGCTTGCACTCGGCTGGCACGGTCGCGTCGCGATCGGCGCGTTCGTCGCGGCACTTGCCGTTCGCGGCTGCCCCGAAGCGAAAGCGCGCCATGGGCTCCGGCATCTTCGCGACTCCAGGCTGGGCCGGTTGGCGCTGCGCCTCGTCGAAGGATCTCTGGGCCGCGTCGACGGAGCGCTGCAGCCGCGCGATCTCCGCATCCTGCTCAGGCGTCGAGAGCCGCATCGCCGGCTGCGGTGTGCCGCCAGTGGAGTACGGATAGAGCCCCGCCTCGTCGATGCTGAAGAAGGAACCGAGCGCGTAGTAGTCGCGCTGGCTGATGGGATCGTACTTGTGGTCGTGGCAGCGCGCGCAACCGATCGTCAAGCCGAGGAACGCAGTGCCGAACGTGTCGACACGATCGGCGATGTACTCGTGGCGCCACTCGTCGTCGATCGACCCGCCTTCGTTGGTCTGGCGATGCAGGCGCCAGAACGCAGTCGCGATGCGCGTCTCGTTCGTGGCATCGGGTAGCAGGTCGCCGGCGACGATCTCGCGCACGAACTGGTCCCACGGCTTGTCGGCAGCGAACGAACGGATCAGCCAGTCGCGCCATGGCCAGGTGCGGCATTCGAAGTCGGACTGGTAGCCGTAGGTGTCGGCGAAGCGCGCGAGGTCGAGCCAGTCGGTGGCGAGGTGTTCGGCGCAGGCGTCGCTGCGCAGCAACGCGTCGACGCGCCGTTCGTAGGCATCGGCGCTCGGGTCGGCGACGAAGGTGGTGACCTCGTCACGTGTCGGGGGCAGGCCCGTGAGCACGAGCGAGACGCGGCGCAGCAACAGCGCGCGTTCGGCTTCAGGGGACGGCGACAGTCCCGCGGCCGTGATCCCCGCGAGAACGCAGTAGTCGATGTCGTTGCGGCACCAGCCGTGGTCGGCGACCTTGGGCACGTGCTTCGTCGGCGCGATGAACGCCCAGTGCGGTGTCTGCGCGAACGCGTCGCTGCACAGACTCGCGACCGCGAACGCGGCGAGCAGGAGCCCGGATCCGGCGCCGCTCCGCATCAGGCGAACAGCTCATCGAGTGTCGTTGCCGTCAGGATGCGTTCCGTCCACTCGTCGAGGCGTTCGATACTGGCGGTGCGAATGCGTTCCTCATCGGTTGGTGGGACGTTGCCGAAGCGCTTGTGCAGCAGGCGCAGCAGCAGCTCGACCATATGGGTGGTCTTGCCCTGGGCTCCTTGGTCGATGCCCTTCTTGAAGCCTTCTTCGCGGAACTGGTCGGCGATGGTCTTGCCCATGATGCGTGCGTCCTCGTGAATGAGTGTGGCGGCAGCCACGAGCTGGTCGCGCGGAGCCTCGAGCTGTGCTGCCAAGTAGGAGAATAGCGAGAAGAGAGCGTGGCGTCCCAAGGGGTCGTCCCAGAGCGCGCGCATGAGGTCGAGCCAGCGATGCACGAACTCCGAGGGGTCGCGTTCGGCCGCACCGCGAACGAACTGGAGCAGCAGCAGCGTGAGCCGGCTCAGCACGGTGGCGCGGCGCTGTTTCAGCTGCGATTCGGGCACGATGGCGAGGTCGTCGAGCAGGAAGTGCAGGTTGGGTTGCAGCGGTGCCAGGACCTTCTGGACGGCCGTTGGCAAGGTCTCGAGGTCGACGAGGTCGAGCACGGTGCGCGGGGACGTCCATCCGCGTGACCCGTGGTGGACGACGATCGGCACGATGGGCGGCAAGAACGTGGCGTCCGGGTGTTCGACCAGGAAGCGGTCGAGCACGCGCACGGCGTAGCGCAGCACCTGGAGCGCGGTCCATCGGTCGGTGCCCGACTTGTGTTCGAGCAGCACGTAGATCAGCACGAGCTGGCCGCCCATCTGCGCCGTGAACAGGAGATCGACGTACCGGGACTTCAGCGCTTCGTCGACGAAGGACCCCGGCTCGAGCCGCAGCGTGTCCCAGTCGATTGCTCGCGCCAGCGCCGGTGGCAGAATCGAACGCAGCAGCGAGGCCGCGTGCTCGGGTTGGGAGAAGGTGTGTCGGAAGAGCGCATCGTGGTCATTGGTCATCCTGGTTGCCGTCCACCACAGAAGTGGGGGATGGGGGATGACGAGTGCCGAATTCGTCGGCTGCTTGGGTTCGTCCGCAAGCGCCACGGTGGCGCGACCTGGAGATAGCATGCGGTTTCTGCATCGCGTCCGCCGTTCGCGGCAAGAGGTGAATGGCGTTATGCACCTGCAACCAGTAGACAGCCTGACCGCCGACTGCCTGCTGCAGCAGGGGGCGGCGCTGCGCGCGCTCGGACGGCGACTGCTCGACGACGGAGCTGCCGACGACCTCGTGCAGGACACCTACCTGGTGGCGTTGCGGGGTCACCGACCGATGGGCGCAGTCGGAGCCTGGTTGTCGGGCATCGCACGTAGGCTCGCGCAGCTCAGGCGCCGCGGCGTCCTGCGCCAACGCGAACGCGAGTTGCGAAGCGCACGAGCGGAAGCCGCGCCGTCGGCCGCCGATGTAGCTGCCAGCGCCGAGTTGCTGCGGCAGATCGCGGCCGCGGTGCACGCTCTGCCCGAGGCCTACCGCACGCCGGTCGTGCTGCGCTTCTGGCACAACCTGCCGCCGCGTGCGATCGCTGCCCGACTGCAGCTGCCGGTCAACACCGTTCGGTCGCGGCTGCAGCGCGCGTTCGGCATGTTGCGCGTTCGGCTCGACGATGGCCATGAC
>JAYUCN010000029.1:0-2709 GCA_043740335.1 Planctomycetota bacterium | reverse complement strand
GCCGACCGCGAGCACCGGAATCCCGACCTCGACGCGGATCTGTTCGGCGAAGGGCAATTGATACATGCGTCCGTACTGCGGCCGCGAGCGCGGCGAGTTCCCCGCGGACGACACGTCGATGATGTCGCAGCCGTGTTCCGCGAGCGCGCGCGCGATGACGACCGAGTCGGCGATCGTCTGACCGCCGGAGTCGTCGAGCCAGTCGCTGGCCGAGATGCGCACGCTGATCGGCTTGTGCTGCGGCCAGGCGCGCCGCACCGCGTCGAACACCTCGAGCGGGAATCGCAGGCGATTCTCCAGCGTGCCGCCGTACTCGTCGCGGCGACGGTTCGACAACGGCGACAGGAAACTCGACAGCAGGTAGCCGTGCGCCATGTGCAGTTCGATCACGTCGAAGCCCGCACGTTCGCAGAGTTCCGCACCGTGCACGAACTCGGCACGCACGCGCGCGAGGTCGGCACGGTCCATCGCCTTCGGTGCTGGCCAATCCTTGTCGAACGGCGACGCCGACGGGCCCAGCGTCTGCCAGCCTCCCGTCGTCAGCGGCGCATCACCTTCCCAGGGCAGGCTGCACGACCCCTTGCGGCCAGCATGGGCGAGCTGCATGCCGATCTTCGCAGCACTGTGCGCGTGCACGAACCCGGTGACGCGCCGCCAGGCCTGCATCTGCGTGTCGTTCCACATGCCGGCGCAGCCGTGCGTGATCCTGCCGATGGCCGAGACGTTCGTCATCTCGGTGAACACGAGCGCTGCACCGCCGACGGCGCGGCTGCCGAGGTGCACGAGGTGCCAGTCGTCGGGCACGCCGTCCTTGGCGGAGTACTGGCACATCGGCGACACGACGATGCGACTGTTCAGGCGCATGCCACGCAGCGTGAACGACGAGAACGCCGGCGGCGGTGTCCGTTCGCCGACCTTGCCACCCTCCTCGCGCGCGACCTCGGCATCGACGCGCGCGATCAAGGCCGGATCGCGACGGCGCAGGTTCTCGTAGGTGATGCGGCGGCTGCGCGTCATGAGGTTGAACACGAAGCGTTCCGGGCTCTGCGTCTGGTAGCGCTCGCTGTTCTCGAACCACTCGAGGCTCGTCTGCGCGGCGCGCTGGGTCTTGAGTACGTCGAGCCGGCGCGCCTCTTCGTACGCGCCGATCGCCATCGTCACCGAGGTCGGGTGTGCAGCAACGGCATCCGCGAGCGCAATCGCGTCCTCCATCGCGAGCTTCGTGCCCGAGCCGATCGAGAAGTGTGCCGTGTGCGCCGCGTCACCGACGAGCACGACGTTCTCGTGCCGCCACGACTCGCAGCGGATGGTCGGGAACGTGCGCCAGACGGACTTGTTGGTGAGCAGCTTCTCGCCAGCCAGATGCTCGGCGAAGAGCTTCTCGCAGAACGCCGCCGACTGCGCCTCGTCGAGCTGGTCAACGCCGGCGCGGCGCCACGTCTCTTCTCGGCATTCGACGATCCACGTGCCGCGACCCTGTTCGAACGGATAGGCGTGCACCTGGAACAGCCCCCACTCGGTCGGCAGGAACACGAAGGTGAACGCCGTCATGACCTTCGTCGTGCCGAACCACGCGAACTTGCACTTGCGCCAGTCGAGGTGCGGACGGAACGACGTCGCGAAGCGTTCGCGTAGCTTGCTGTTGACGCCGTCGGCCGCGACGACGAGGTCGTGCGTCGCTTTGACGCGGTCGATGTCGGTGATCAGGCGCTGGAAGTGCAGGCGCACGCCGAGTGCTTTGCAGCGTTCGTGCAGGATCTGGAGCAACCGCACGCGGGCGAGCCCGCAGAACCCGTGGCCCGTGCTCGTGACCTTCGCGCCGCGGAAGAACGTGTCGATGTCGGTCCAGTTGACGAAGCTCTCGCGGATGCGCGCGAAGCTCTCGGGGTCCGCGGTTTCGAAGTTGCCCAGCGTCTCGTCCGAGAACACGACGCCCCAGCCGAAGGTGTCGTCCGCCTTGTTCTGCTCGAAGACGTCGATCTCGACGGCGGGCATGCGCTTCTTCAGCAGGATGGCGAAGTAGAGCGACGCGGGTCCGCCACCGATGCAGGCGATCTTCATGCGGCGGCGGATTCTAGGCACGCGAGGCGCTTGGTGCCCCTGTGCAGCTGCGTCACCGCAACTCCACCACCTCGGGCCGACGCGCTGGGTCTCCCGCTCGGCGACGCGTTCCCGACCGGAACGTGGAAGGCCCGGGCGAAGGGGAACAATCGCTGGATCGACGTCGCTGACGAAGCAGAGATCAACTGCGCGCGGCCGGCGATGGCGAGTTGCGAGACGTCGACCTCGGCCGTGACGTCAACTGGGATCGACTGCGGGTGATCCTGCGCGAACAGCGGTGCTGTGATGGCGAATGCGAGCAGGAGCAGTGTGCGTCGGCGGAACGTCATCAGGTCGCGGGGTCGCCCTGCGGTAGGAGCAGGGGCCGCGCA
Organism: Planctomycetota bacterium; assembly: GCA_043740335.1. Classification (GTDB taxonomy): domain Bacteria; phylum Planctomycetota; class UBA1135; order UBA1135; family UBA2386; genus DASVAL01. The sequence continues at coordinate 277 of JAYUCN010000029.1, read as the reverse complement.
GTGCAGGGCGTCATCACCGCAGCATGCATGCGCCGCGGATCCAGCGCCGTCGCCGCAAGCCCCACGGCCAGGCTTGCTTCGCCTCGGTGCGCTGGGTCCAACGCACTTGAAGCGAGCCCAGATCAAGGCGATCTGGGCGGGCGGCATCCGACCATCCGACCGTGCGGGGGTTGACGGCTGCGGCGATGCTGCTACCGTCCGGACGCAGGTCTTCACGTGGAGGAGTGGCTCATGCAGTTCGCAGGTTCTTCTCTCTCTCTCTCTCTCTCTCTCTCTC
>JAYUCN010000028.1:0-2711 GCA_043740335.1 Planctomycetota bacterium | reverse complement strand
AACCTGACCGCCGTGCGCGACCGCGAACAGGCGGTCGTGCTGCACGTGCTCGACGGCCTCGCCTTCGCACGCACGGCGCTGCATCCGCGCCATGTGCTGGACCTCGGGTCCGGCAACGGGTTTCCCGGTGTCTGCGTCGCCGCGTTGCATCCCGGTGCGTCGATCGTGCTGCTCGACAGGACGGGCAAGAAGGTGCGGGCCATCGGCAGCTGCCTCGTCACGGCCCACCTCGATGGCATCGAGACTCTCCACCTCGACGCCGCGCAGGCGCCGGCCCTGCGCCGAGACCTGCGCCATGCGTTCGACCTCGTGACCGCGCGCGCCGTCAGTCGCGCCGCCGTCGTCGCCGAACTCGCGGATCCGCTGCTGCGTCCGGGAGGCCACCTCGTGCTGTGGCTCGAGGCCGACGCCGAAGTGCCGGAACGGCTAGGCAACCTGCAGCTCGCGCAGACGCTGGCCTATGAACTCCCCGAACCCGCGGCGCGGCGGCGGGTGCTCGGGCACTGGCAGAAACGCGCATGAGCGCTGCCGCCGACGGGACGAAGACCCTGCGGTCCGACTCAGTGGTCCGACTCAGTGGTCCGACTCAGCGGTTCGTGATCTCGTCGACGAGCGGCAGGCTGCTGACCGTGGTCAGAGCGAAGCGGCCGACGTGCTCGAGCTTGGTCGTGTTCGACGGGAAGTTGACGTTGGGATCGTTCTGATCGTAGTTCCAGAAGTGGCGATCGAAGAAGTCCTGGATGTTCATCAGGTCGCGGCCGAATGCGTTGTTGCGGCCATCGCTGCGCCGACGCACGCTGCGGAAGAAGGACTGCGTTTCGAAGTCGTTGCTGAGCGAAGCGACATCGCGCATGCCGCGGGCCTTCTGTTCTTTCGTGAGCCCGCCGCCCTGGCCATCCCAACTGAAGGTGGAGCAGGCGGCGAGAGGCAACAAGGTGAGGACGAGTGCGAGCTTGCGCATGTTCGTGCGAAGAAGGGGTCTCGTGGAGCGCGCCGGGAGAGAACGCGCGGAGGGCGGACGCTAGCGACCCGGGAAACGGGGCGCAACCGAGATTTCACGCAACTTGCCCGCTCCCGTGGGCGGTTTGCCCCGGCTAGGCTGCCATCCTGCCGATGGCAAAAGAGATCGCAGGTCGTACCTCCCCAGGTGCCGAGGGCTTGGGGGTTGCCGTGCTCGGAGGGTCGTTCAACCCCCCGCATCGCACGCACCAACTGCTGGCCGCAGCGGCACTCGCGCACCTGCCGATCACCGAGGTCCGCATCATCCCGGCGGGTGACCATCCCCACAAACGCGGCACGGACATGGCGCCAGCAGCCGACCGGCTCGCCATGTGCCAGTTGGCCTTTGCCGACCAGCCGCACGTCGTCGTCGACGACCGCGAAGTGCGTCGAGCCGGCCCGTCCTTCACGGTCGACACTCTGGCCGAACTGGCTGCGTCAGCACCGGGACGCCGGATCTTCTTTCTGATCGGAAGCGACAATCTGCCGCTCTTGCCGACGTGGCGCGACCACCACCGCCTGCTCGCTCTCTGCACCGTCGTCACCTATCCGCGCGCTGGCCACCCGGTCACGGCCGCGGCGCTGAACGGGCTCGACCTGACACCAACCGAACGCGACACACTGCTCACCCACGTCCTGGCCTTGCCCGCGGACGCGGTCGCGGCCGCGGACCTGCGGCGCCGCTGGCGGCAAGGCGAACGGCTGGTGCCCGAGTTGCCGCTGCCTGTGCGCACCTACATCGAGGCGCACGCACTCTACGGATGACGCCGCCCGCCGTCGCCGCCGTCGTCGCCTGCGCGGCCTTCGCCCTCGCCGCGTGGAGCAACCACAACCTGCTCGGCTGGCTTCCAGACGACCCGCCGCGCGCGGGGCGCAAGCAACACCTGCGACCCATCCCGTTGGCGGGCATCGTGCTCGTTCCCGCCGTGACCCCATGGCTCGTCGATGCATCCGCGTTCTGGGCGCTGGCAGGCATCGTGCTGACCGGTGTCGTCGGGTTCATCGACGACCGCCGCAAGGAGCAGGGGCGCGACCTCGACTGGCGGTGGAAGGCACTCGGGCTCGGCTTCGCGGCAGCCAGCGGCGCGTGTGCCGTGTGTTGGCCCCTGCCCGATCTCCTCACCTGGCTCCTGGTATGCGTGTTCCTGTTCGTGCTGACCAACGCCACGAACTTCCTCGACAACACCGACGGCGTCTGCGCCAGTGTTGCCGCCGCGAGCCTGCTCGGGTTGAGCAGCGGCCATGGCTGGCTGGGGGCGATGGGCTTTGCGGCAATTGGCTTCCTGCCATGGAACTGGCCGCAACCACGCCTGTTCCTCGGCGACGCTGGCACCTATGCGCTGGGCCTCGCCACCGGCATTGCCGCCGCGAACGCCGCGCGTGCGGACTTCGCCAACCTGTGGGCCGTCTCGGTTCAGCTCGGTGACTTCGCGCAAGTAGTCACCGCCCGCCTCGTGCTCGGTGTGCCACCGTGGATCGGCGACCGGCGCCACCTCACCCACATCGCGCAGAACCTCGGCTTGCCGCGCGTCCTGGTCGCCCCCGTCTTCGTCCTTCCCGCGGTCGCGTTCGCGTGCCTGCGGTGAACGGCCTGCCTACGGCCAGTGGATCAGCGCCCGGTGCGCAGTTTGGCCCACTGCTCACGACGCGTGTCTGCCGTCGGGGTCCGCTCGAGCAGCCAGTCGAGTTGCGCATTGCGGCGACTGGCCCAC
>JAYUCN010000027.1:0-2713 GCA_043740335.1 Planctomycetota bacterium | reverse complement strand
AAGCCCGGCAGGCACAGCCGCGCATCCTGTCGCGCTACCACGTGCCCGGGGATCGTTCCGCGGATCTGCTGGGACGCCGGAAGGCCGCAGCGGTGCTTCGGCGCACGCAGAAGCGGTAGCGCTCAGCGGGGTGCTTGTGCTGCGGTGTCATGGACGACCGCGGCGTCGGTGATCGGCAGGAGGCTCGCCGCGTTCGCCGACGCGGCCGCTGGTTGCGGTGCTTCCACTTCGGGTTGCGGCAAGTGCAGTTCGACCGCGCGCATCCAGAACCGCGCCATGAGACCTCGCAGGTCGAGGTCGGTCGTTGGTGCGCGTCGCGCCGGCGGCAGCATCGCTACCGCCTGTGCTTCATCGGCGTGCGGGGCGCGCGCGCAGGTGCGGCGTTTGCCGAACGCGATGCCCGCACCCGCCGCGAAGCGGAGTCGGCCGGGACGGCGGGGCAGCAGGTGACCGTGCCGCGCGAACGGTGCGTTGCCGAGGGTGTGGGCGGCGAGGTCGAGGGCGCGCTGGTTGTCGCCGAGGATCGTGGCGAGGCCCGGCAGCAGGCGCAGTGCCAGGTCGTCCGCGAGCGGAGCGAGCACGTGCTGTTGCCACGCGGCGTCGAGGTCGAACGTCGTGTGCACGGCCGCGGCCGAACCGAGCCCAATGAGCCAGACCTCGGGCAGGTCGCCGCGACGCACCCGCGTGCCGAGGCGCGTGAGCATGGTGCCGAGTTCTGCGGCCGCAACGAGGGCGGCATGCGTGCCACCGGCGATGGCTTGCGCGAGCACGCTGGTCGCTTCGAACAGGGTCACGGGTGCCGGACCCAGAGCACGGCCCGCGAGCGCTTGCATCGCGGTTTCGTCGGTGCGGCCGGCTGGTCGCAGCAAGAGAGAGCTGCGGTCGACGTCGATGCCGAGGTTGCGCAGGTCCGCCGTGGCGTCGAGCTCGTGCAGGCAGTCGCGCACCGGGTTGCCAGGCAGCGCGAGCGAAGCGTGGCCGAGGTCCGTTCTCCACCCGGCCGCGTCGCGCACCGTTGCGAGCTCGCGTTCGCCGACGCCGTGCGCGAGCACGAGCAGCAGGGGGCGGGGGGAACCAGGATCGTGCACGACTCCTTCTTCGACCAGGGCAGACGTGTGGCTGCAGTGGCTGGCGGCGGCCGCACCACTCCTCGCCGCCGCACCGCACGTGATGCTCTGCACGAGCAGATCGTGGCTCGCCCTCGATGCGCTCGGCAACATCACGGCGTTCACGAGCACGAATGCGCTCTTGCTGACGACGCTCGGATCGCCCGCGACGCGGTCGACGCGGAGGCTGTTGTCGCACGGTTCGCGCCGTCGCCGCCGCGGATTGCGGATCACGGCTCGCCCGGTAGCCTTGTCCCTCCCCCTGCCCATGACACTTCGCCACGCACTGCCCTGTTCGTTCTGCGCCCTGATCGTCAGTCTCCTGACCCTCGGCGCTTCGACTCCCGCCAGAGCCCAGTGTTCGACGTCGTGGTCCGCGATCGGGTCGGGCATGAACCTCCCGGTCTTCGCACTCACCACGTTGTCGAACAACGACCTCGTCGCGGGTGGCGCCTTCACCACGGCGGGCGGGGCGAGTGCCAACCACATCGCGCGCTGGAACGGTTCTTCGTGGTCGAGCCTCGGGTCGGGCACGAACTCGTTCGTCCAGGCGTGCACCACGCTGGCGAACGGCAACCTCGTGGCGGGCGGCGCCTTCACCACCGCGGGCGGCACCGGCGCCAACTACATCGCGAGCTGGAACGGCACGTTGTGGTCCGGTCTCGGGTCGGGCCTCGACAACTGGGTCCTGGCACTGGCGCGGTTGGCCAATGGCGACCTCGTGGCCGGCGGGCAGTTCACGCTCGCCGACGGCGCTTCCGCCAACCGCATCGCGCGCTGGAACGGCACGACGTGGTCGCCGCTCGGTGCTGGCATGAGCGGCGATGTGTACGCGCTCACCGCGTTGCCGACCGGCCAGCTCGTCGCCGGTGGCGTCTTCAACGCGGCAGGCGGCATCAGCGCCAACTACGTCGCGCGGTGGACGGGTGCGGCGTGGGAGGCCTTGGGTGCTGGCATGGACGGCTTCGTCTTCGCGCTGACCACGCTGGCCAATGGCGAGATCATTGCGGGTGGTTCGTTCACGATGGCGGGCGGTGCGTCTGCCAACTACATCGCGCGCTGGAACGGGACGAGCTGGTCGCCCCTCGGCTCGGGCATGAACGGTACCGTGCTCACGCTCGGCACGCTGCCGAACGGGGACATCGTCGCCGGTGGCAACTTTACGACGGCGGGCGCGGCCGGCGCCAATCGCCTCGCGCGCTGGAACGGTTCCTCGTGGTCAGGCTTCGGGTCGGGTGCGAACAACTCGTGCCATGCACTCACGGCCCTGGGTGGCGGCAGCCTCGTCTGCGGTGGTGCCTTCACGACGATCAACGGGGCGAGCGCCAACGGCATCGCGCGGCTCAACACGACCTGTCCTGCCACGGTGAGCTCGTACGGTGCTGGTTGCCTCGGTTCGGGCGGGCAGAACGTGCTCACGGCGTGGACGCTGCCCTGGGTCGGCAGCACGTTCCGCGCCGGGGCGACTGGCATGCCGGGTTTTGCGTTCGTGATCCCCGTCTTCGGCTTCAGTCAGGTCGCCGTGCCGCTGGCGGCGGTGTTGCCACAAGGCGTGGTCGGCTGCAGTGTGCTGGTGTCGCCGGACAGCATCGACATCACCTATCCGA
>JAYUCN010000026.1:0-6628 GCA_043740335.1 Planctomycetota bacterium | reverse complement strand
TCGCCGACGCCCCCATGGCACGTTGGTTGGGACAGGAAGTTGCGGCGCAGTTGCCAGGCTTGCGGAACGAGACCCTCGCGCACGTCGGCCACCGTGGCCTCGGCCGCTGGCGGCGACTGCTGCCCTTCGTGCTGCTGATGCTGCTCGCCTGGTTGCTCACGGAGTGGCTGGCGCCGCCGTGGCCCGGCGTGCTCGGTGGGCGCGCCACCATCGAAGTGCCGAGCACGGGCACTGGATCGGGCGCCAAGGGCAGCGGCGGGCAAGCTCCGCAACCAGGTGGCGCACCTCAGCCGACCACACCCGAGCAGCCGACCGCAGCGCAGCCGGAACATTCGCCGCCACCACCACCACTGCCGCCGCCGCCATCCGACCGCCCCGAATTGCCGCCGCCGGAGGCTCCTGCTCCGCTGCTGAATCTGCCCGAGCAACAGCGCTTCCTCGTGCCCGAGTTCGTCGGCGATGGCCCGACGCGCCGTGTGCGCATGCACGCCGCCGAGCTCGAACGCGCCGGGCCCGCACCAAAGACCTCGGCCACGCCGTCGGGTGCCGGCGGTGACATGCCGCCGCCGGGCCGTTCACGCGAGGAGTTCGAGCGCGCCGCCGAAGCGGCGTTGCGCAGCCGGCACGTGCCTCCCGAAGAGCGTCCGATGGTGCGCCGCTTCTTCGAGCTCCTGCGGCAGGCAGCGCGATGATGCGGCGGACGCTGAAGCTGCCGGAAGTGCCCGAACGCTTCCCGCCCGCCTTCACGGCCCTGTTGCACGAACTGCTCGCGCGCGGCAAGCACCTGCTCGGCGGCCGTGTCGAGCACGAACGCGCGCGGCGCGCGGCGCTGAGCCAGAGTGGCACGTTCGTCGGCCATCGGCCCTACGTGCGCGGCGACGACCTGCGGCGCATCGACTGGGCCGCCTACGCACGCAGCGGCGAGCTGTTCGTGAAGCAGCTCGAAGAAGAGGAACGCCGCGCCGCCACGTTGCTGCTCGATCTGTCTCCGAGCCTGCTCGTTGGCACGCCGCCGCGCCGCCTGTTCGCCCTGCGCCTGGCCGCGGTCGTCGGCGGCCTCGCGTTGCGCCACCTCGACGGCCTCACGGTGCTCGCTCCGGGTGCCGGCAGCAGCGCCGTTCTGTCGTTCGCCGGGCCCGGTGATCTGGCGGCGCTGTTGCAGCATCTCGACACGCTGCCGGTGGTGGCGGCGAGCCCCACTGCCGCGATCGCGCTCGCGCTGCAGCGTGGGGTGGCGGGGCGTCTGCACTGGATCTCCGACTTCGTCGATCCGACCGCCTGCGAGTTGCCGCTCGCGGCGTTGCGTCGGCGCGGGGCGATGGTGACGGGTTGGCTGCCGATGCTCGCCGAGGACCAGCGGGCGCCTGTGCGCGGCTACTTGTGCTTGCTCGATCCGGAGACCGGTGGGGACATGGTCGTCGCCGTCGACGAAACGCTCGCGGTCGCCCTGGAGTACCAGCTCGAACTGCTCGCACAGAAGCAGGATCGTCTGTTCGCGCAGAGCGGCTGCCCGCTGTTGCGCTGGCCGGTGCCGGCAGCGGCGGACTTCCGGGTGATGGCCTGGCAGCAGATCGTCGCCGGGTGCGCGCGATGACCCTCGCGCAGCCCGAGCATCTGTGGTGGCTGCTGGTGCTGCCGTTGCTGTTCTGGCTGTCGTTGCCGCCCCGCCCTCGGCAGCAGGTGTGGACGGCGCATCTGGTCCAGTGGCGACTCGCGCAAGCGGCGTTGCGGCGGCGGCCGCCGCGGTTGCTGGGCGTGCGGTTCCTGCTGTTGGCACTCGCGTGCATGGGCGCCGTGGTGGCGCACGCAGGGCCGGTACTGCCGGGGCAGCCGGGGCCCGACCGACTCGTCGTGTTGCTCGACGCCTCCGCGAGCATGGCGGCGCACGATGCGGGTGGGCGCTCGGCGTTCGAGGTCGCGAAGGCCGTGGTGCGGCAGCAGCTCGCGTTGCTGCCCGAACCGATCGAAGTGACGGTGCTGCGCTGCGGCGGCGACCTCGTGCGGCGGCACGGCGCCTCGGCACGCGCGCTGCACGATGTCGGTGCGCCGGGGGGTGCGCTCGCGGTGGATCTGGTCGCGCTCGCTGCCGACGCGGAGAGACCCGACACCGCCGTCTGGACCGTGACCGATGGCCAGGGCCAGGAGCAGTTGCCGGCAGTGGGGGCGCTCACGCGCGTTGGCAGCGGTGGGCCGAACGCCGCCATCGTCACGGTGCGCGCGACGGACCGTTGGCCGTTGCCAGGGTTCGGCGTCGCCGTCGACGTCGTGTGCTTCGCGTCGGAGCAGCTGAGCGGGGAACTGCGCGTGTCGGGGGCCGTGCAGTCCAAGGTACCGACGACAGTGGCACTCAGGCCGCGCGAGGTGACGACGGTGGCGCTCGAACTCGAACGTCTGCCGGCCGGTGGTGTACTGGAAGTGCAGCTCGCGGTCGCGGGCGACGTGCTGCCCGACGACGATGGCTGGCGCGTCGAACTGCCGCCGCTGCCAGCGCCGCGCATCACGGTGCTCGCGGATGCCGAGGCGGGACCGTTCGCGAACGTCGCCGCCCGAGCACTGGCGGCCGAGGTCGGTGGCGAGGTCGTGCCACCGGCGGCGGGGGTCGAGGTCGGTCTGCTGTTCGTCGATGGCGGCGTCGCTCTCATCACGCCGGGCCAGGTGCGGGCCGTGACGTTCGGCAGCCAGTTCGATGCCGAGCGCGCGCCGGTGCCGTGGCTCGAGCCGCAGTTCGCGGATTGGGATCGCGGCTCTTCGCTCACGACCGGGCTCGACCTCTCGGAGCTGCATGTGCACTGTGCGTTTCGCGAGACGCTGCCTCAGGGCGAGGCGTTGCTGTGGGCGGAGGACGGCGCGCGCGGGCGGGTGCCGTTGGCCGTGGTCGTGGGCGACGAGCGTCTCGCGTCCGTGCACTTCGCATTCCGGCTGCAGGACAGCAACCTGCCGCTGCTGCCCGCCTTTCCACAGTTGCTGCGGCGTGCGTTCGTGCGCGCCTATGGGGTGGCGGCGCAGCTGCGGGTCTTGAGTCCCGTGGTGGCTGCGGGCGAGCAGGATCTCATGACGCGGGCCGCGGGGGAGGACCGGCCGCTGCCGCCGTTCTCGACCCCGGCGCGTGGCGTGGCCGCGTGGTGGTTGTTGGTGGGTTTGGTGGCGCTGGCGGTGCGCGCGTTCGTGCGATGAGGCGACCGGAACGTGAAGCGCAGCCCGTCTTCTTGGCTGGTTCCACCAACCCCAGCCACGCTGCCCTTGCTTGTGCCCGCGGGAATCCGTAGAACGTTCGCCCTTTCTGTTGCGAACGTACATCCGTGGCCCCGCCGCCGGGAGCTGCGGCCGGACCTCTTCGCTCCGATCCACTGAGATCCACTGACGCCACCGGCCGTTCGCCGGCATGGCTTTGGAGTAGCAATGACTGGCAATCGAACCCTCGGCATCCTCGGCAAGAAGCTCGGGATGTCCCAGATCTTCCGCGACGATGGCTCCTGCGTTCCCGTGACGGTGGTGCAGGCCGGTCCCTGCCGGGTGCTCCAGGTCAAGATGGCGACCGCGGCCGAACACCCCGAGGGGCACCGCACGGCCAGCGTCAACAACGGCAAGAAGCGCGGCAAGCAGAACAAGCCGCGCGCGGCGGACGGGTACTACGCCGTCCAACTCGGCTTCGACGACAAGCCGGCGCGCGTCTGCAGCAAGGCGGAACTCGGCAGCAACAAGAAGGCGGGTCTCGACCACGGCAAGCGCTTCGTGCGCGAGTTCCGCCTCAGCAAGGCGCCGACCCAGAAGCCCGGCGAGGACGTCACGGTCAGTCTGCTCGCGTCGATGAAGCACGTCGACGTGACCGGCACGACCAAGGGCCGCGGCTGGGCCGGCACCATCAAGCGTTGGGGTTTCAGCCGCCAGCCCGCGTCGCACGGCAACTCGCTGAACCACCGCACGGCGGGTGGCCTCGGTCGTCAACACTCGATCGCCAGCGGTGTGCCACGCGGCAAGAAGATGGCGGGCCACTACGGCGTCGAGCAGGTCACCGTGCAGCGGCTCGAGGTCGTCAAGATCGACGAGGCGCGCCATCTCGTCTACCTGCGGGGCGCGGTGCCGGGCCACAACAACGGCTACCTGGTCCTCTACAACACGATCAAGAACGAGCGCGCGATCGCAGACAAGCCGGGTCTCGTGGTCAAGAACGCCGCCGCCAAGGCCATCGTCAAGGGCAAGAAGTGATCGCTCGAGATTGATTCGGGCACGTCTTGTTTCGCGACCCGCTCCGTTCCGCCACACGCAACCAACTCGATCAGGAATCCAACGATGGCTCGTTCACGACGCAAGAACGGCGGCCCGACGCGCGGCCGCTTCAAGTTGAAGAAACTCGGCAAGGGCTACATCAAGAACCGCGCTCAGCCGATCGGCAGTCGCCCCGTGCTGCGCATCACCGAGCCCGAAAGCGCGGCGACTTCGGGAAAACCGACTGCGGGCAAGCAGGCGGCGGGCAAGCAATAGCCGCGTCGCGGCCGGGTTGGTTGCGTGACGGCCGTCGAGGTGCTCGTCGTCGGTGCCGGCGCCGCGGGTTTCATGGCCGCGATCGTCGCGGCGAGGCGCGGCCGGCGCACCGTGCTGCTGGAGAAGAACCAGCGCCCTGGCCTCAAGATCCTCATCAGCGGTGGTGGTCGTTGCAACCTCACGACCACGCGCAGCGGCCAGGACCTCGAGGCCCAGTTCGGCGCCCGGCGCGGCCGCTTCCTGCGTCACGCTCTGCGCGCGTTTCCGCCAGCGGCGCTGCGCGCGTTCATCGAAGCCGCCGGCGTGCCGCTCCAGGAAGAGGATCTCGAGAAGCTCTTCCCCGTCTCGCAGCGGGCGCGCGATGTCGTGGAGGCGTTGTTGCGCCTGGCGCGCGAGGCCGGCGTCGAACTGCGCACGGCCGAACCCATGCGCACACTGCAGCGGTGCTCTGACACGTTCGTCGCGGCGACGGCGACCGGCACGATCACGGCGACGAGCGTCGTGCTGGCGACGGGCGGGCTCAGCTACGGCAAGACGGGCGCGACCGGCGACGGCTATGGCGTCTGCCGCGCCTTCGGCCACACGATCACGAAGACCTGGCCGGCGCTGGCCCCGCTGGTCGTGGACGCCGGCTGGTTGCAGGCGCTGCAGGGCATCGTGCTGCACGACGTCGACCTCGGCGTCGTGGCGGCGGATGGGCGCCAACTGCTGGTGCGGCGGCGGCCGATCCTGTTCACGCACAAGGGCCTGTCCGGGCCCGCTGCCATGGATCTCGCGGGCGACATCGAGGAACAGCAGGGCACGGCCAGCGTGCGGTTCGACTTCGCGCCGTCGGTGACGCGCGAGGCGCTCGAGGCGGAATGGCTCGCGGCGGCCGCAGCGCACGGCGCGCGTCGGGTCGACACCCTGCTGCCAGCACCGCTGCCCGAACGGGTGCGGTCGGCGCTCGCTCGGTTGGCTTCTGCCGAAGGCACGCTCGCCGGGCTCTCGCGCGACGCCCGGCGTCGCCTGCTCGCTGTGACGAAGGACCTGCGCGTGCCGGTGCCGCGCAGTCTCGGCTTCGACCACGCCGAGGTCACGCGCGGCGGGGTCGCCCTCGACGAAGTCGATGCGCGCACGATGGCGAGCTTGCGACAGCCAGGCCTGTTCGTGTGCGGCGAACTGCTCGACGTCGACGGTCCGATCGGCGGCTTCAACTTCCAGGCGGCCTTCGCGACGGGGCGATTGGCGGGCTTGCACGCGTGAGCGGCGGCATGATATCGGTCATGCTCGGCGACACGATCGTGGCCCTGGCCTCCGCGGCGGGCACCGCGGAACGCGCCGTGCTGCGCATCTCGGGACCGCGCGCGCGCGCGGTCGCCGCCAGCGTGTTCGAACCGGTCTTGCCCGAGGTGCGTGCGCAGGTCGAAGGCCGCGTGCGCGTGAGGCAGGCATTCGTGCCTGCCATGGCGCTGGTCATGCCAGGCCCCGCCTCGTTCACGGGCGAGGACACAGTCGAGTTGCACGTGCCCGGCAGCCCGCTGTTGGTGCGTCTGCTGCAGGACGTGCTGCTGCACGATGGCGCCGCTCGCGGCGTGCGCGAAGCGCTGCCAGGCGAGTTCACGGCGCGCGCCTGCCAGAACGGTCGACTCGACCTGCTCGAGGCGGAGGGCGTGTTGATGCTGCTGCACGCTGCTGACCAGCAGGGTGCTGCGGCCGCGATGCAGTGGTTGCAAGGCGGACTCTCCGCCGTCGTGCGCGAGGTTCGCCACGCGGTGCAGGACGTGCTGGCCACGCTCGAAGCCGGGCTCGATTTCACCGATGGCGAGACGGGGGAGCTGTCGAGCTCGGCCTGGCTGCAGCCGCTGGCCAAGGTCGCTGTGACGCTGCGCGATCTGGGTGCTTCCCTGCCGATCGCGGCCCCGGGCGGGGAAGTGTTGCTGCTGGGACGCGCCAACGCGGGCAAGTCTTCGCTCGCCAATGCGCTAGCCGGGCGCTCGGCAGCGCTCGTCGATGCCACACCCGGCACGACGCGCGACCTGCTGCGCATCGAGATCGCGCCCGGCGTGGCGCTGTGGGACGCGCCCGGGGATCTCGACGAGCCGGGGGCGGTGGACCAGGCCGCGCTCGCGCTGCGCGAACGGCTGGCAGGCCGCGCCGGGGCCGC
>JAYUCN010000025.1:0-6628 GCA_043740335.1 Planctomycetota bacterium | reverse complement strand
ACGGCCGATGGCCGTGACATGGCGTTTGCAACACCCGTTGCCCGGCGACCTCTACGCACAGTTCGCCGCAGCTGTGGCGTGATGGACATGTGTGGGTTCCGGAGACACTGGCCTGCTGCTTCCGCCACTTACGATCTGGTTCAGCATCCCTCCTCTCACTCACATGGCAGCAACGCGTTCCACGAGCTTCTTCACCAAGGCCTCGAACTCGACGCGACATCGCGCCACAGCCTGGATCTGTCCGCCGCCGATGCCGTCGCTCTGCTTGAGATCGAACATCGGCTTGCGTGCCTGTTGTGCAATCGGCACCAGACTGGCGAAGTGGCGGATGGACGCAAGGCAGTACGGATCGCTCTCCACGGACACGGCCGGATCACCGTGGTCGGTCCCCAAGACCTCGTTGCGAAACGTCGCGGGGATGGACTCCGCCCACTTTGCGTAGCCCTTCACAGCCTGGTCCTTCCTGGCCAGGTGTTGCTGCACGACATAGCCGATCGGCAGGAACTCATGCGGCGGTAGAGCACGCTGGTCCCGACCCTGCATGTGTCGATCGCGGACGACTCGCCAGTCGCCACGCCACGTTCGCAGCGTGGGTCCGACGTTGCGCATGCCCTGCAGGCTGAACAGGTCGGGCGCCAGGGGAAGCACAACGGCATCGCACGCCAACAGCGCGGCGCGATTCAAAGCACCGAGACTTGGACCGACGTCCACGAACACCAGATCCGCCTTGGTCTCCACGGCCACCATGTTGGCCAACAGGTCGAGAGCCGTCGTCACATCGAGCGCTCGCTCGTTGCCAGACGACATGGTCTTCGGCCACTCCTCGGCGAGAGCCTGCTCGAAACGGCTGAGGTCGAGGTGCCCGGGAAGAATCCACAGATAGTCCGCCACGGAACGTAGATTTGGACGCGCGACACTGCCATTGCCCCGCCGCACCGGCTCGATGCAGCCGGCAACCGTCTCGCCGCCCCCTCCGGACTGCCACAGATCATCCATCTCCTCCCCGGTCAGGAAGAGGGACGTGAGATTGCACTGCGGGTCGTAGTCCAAGACCGCCACCCGATGGCCCAACCTCGCCGCCATGTGTGCAAGGTTGAAGGTGAGCGTGGTCTTGCCGACGCCGCTCTTGTTGTTGAAGAGAACGACCGACTTCACGAACTTCACCGACACGCTGCGAGAGCGCGCGCGACGAACACGGGCGCCATCTTGCGCCGCCAGTAGACGTCGAGGTCCGTGTTGTCCATCGTGCGCGCGGGCTTCATCGCCGCGACACCGGCCGCCGCGATGAGTTCGTCCGTGAGCTTCTGACCGACGAGCAGCTTCTCGGTCTCGGTCGCTGCGATCGCGTACGATCCAGCACCACCGAGCCGCACGTTGGCCTTCGTCACGACGCCGCCTTCGAACCACAGACACGCCGCCACCCCGAGCACCGGGAAGTCGAACGTGTCTCTTCGCCGCAGCTTCAGGTAGCTCGCCTTCCATGCGCCCGGCGGCGGCAGGTACAACCGCGTCAGCAGTTCCTCGGGTTTCTTCGTGAGGTATTGGATCCCGTCGTCGCGGTACAGATCCCCCGCCCGGATGCGGCGCGTGCCATCGCGCCCCACCAGCTCCACATCTGCTTCCATCGCGCACACGACCGGCACCGTGTCGCTGCTCTGCACGGCCCAGCACCGCGGACTCCCCGGCGCGACCCAGCAGATCGCCCCGTCCTTCTTCAAGCAGAAGTCGATCGACTCGCGCCACTCGTGCGTCTGGTTGTAGTAGGTGCAGCGCGTGTCGAGCAGCAGGTTGCCGCCGATCGTGCCCATGTTGCGCAGCAGCGGCGTGCTGATCTCGCGCACGGCATGCGCGAACGCCGCGTAGTGCCGCAGCAAGTGCGCGTGCTTCTCCAATGTCGCGAGCTTCACCATCGCGCCGATCGCGACGCGCCCGTCCTTCTGCACCTCGACCGCATGCAACCCCGGCACGTCCTGCAGCGACACGACATGCGTCGGCACCTGGTGCCGACGCTTCATGTTCGGATAGAGATCCGTGCCACCTGCGACGTACATCGCTTCCTTGCCGTGCTCGCTCGCGATGCGCACAGCTTCGGACGCAGTCTTCGGGCGGTGGTAGGTGAACGTGGGAAGGCGCAGCATCGTCGTCCTCTACTTCGCCGCCTTCTTCTCGCGCTTCGGTTCGTTCCACGCCGTGCCGTCGCCACCCTGCCACGGCGTCTTGATCTTCAGCGAATCGCCGAAGTCGACCACCGGCACACCGCTCGCGTCGGTCGCGGGACCGAAGCGCGCCTCCTTGCCTTCCTTCTTCGCTTGCAGCGCCATGAACACCTTCTCGAACGACACCGGGATCTCGTCGACGCGCACACCGACCGCGTCGAACACGGCGTTCGCGACGGCGGGCATCATCGGCAGCAGCGGACCCTGCCCGACCTCCTTGGCGCCGAACGGACCGTTGCGATCCGGATCCTCGACGACGTAGGTCACGACCTCGGGCATCTCCAAAGTCGTCGGGCTCTTGTATTCGAGCAGCGACGGAATCTTGTGGACGAAGATGCGGTTGCCTTTGTGCGTTCGATCGCGGTAGGCCATCTCCTCCATCATCGCTTCGCCGAGGCCCATGTAGACGGAGCCTTCGATCTGCCCCATCGCGACCGCGGCGTTCAACGCGCGGCCAATGTCGTGCGCCATCCAGACCTTGCACACCGTGTAGATGCCGGTCTCGATGTCGACCTCGACCTCGACGACGGCCGCCGAGTAGCTGTAGCTCGGGCTCGGCCCGACGCCACCACCGCGGAACTTCGCGGCCGACGGCGGCGGCGTGTAGCTGCCAACCGTGCCCAGCGTGCCGAACTTCGCTTCGGCGACACACACGGCTTCCTGGAACGTCATGCCCTTCTGCGGTTCCTCGGCGTCGAATACGCGTGCGTCCGCGAACACGAGCCGGCCCGCGGGCACGCCGAGTTTTTCGCTCACGCCCTTGGCGATGATCTCGCGCGCGCGTTCGGCCGCCTGCATCGCCGCGTTGCCTGTCATCACCGTCACGCGCGAGCTGTAGCTGCCGAGGTCGACGGGCGTGAGGTCCGTGTCGGCCGTGACGACCTTGATGCCGAGCGGGTCGATGCCGAGCACTTCGCCGATGATCCAGCCGAGCACGCTGTCGCTGCCCTGGCCGATGTCGATGCTGCCGCAGAACGCCGTGACGAGACCGCTGCGATCGACCTTCAATTGCACGCCCGAGTGCGGCATGCCGTTCCAGTAGATCGGTAGTCCTGCACCCGACAGGTAGCTGCTGCAGGCCAATCCGAGCCCGCGGAACTTGCCGTTGCTCTGCTTGCCGAGCTTGCCGCGCCGCGTCTTCCAGCCCGAGCCAAGGACGACCTTCTCGATGCACGCGCCGAGCCCCATGGAACCGATGCGCAGGAAGTTCGCCGTCAGCGAGTCACGCGGGGCCAGGTTGTCGAGCCGCAGCTGCGCGGGGTCGAGGCCGAGATCGCACGCGATCTTGTCGAGCTGCACCTCGAGGGCGAAGCGCGGCTGCGGCGTGCCGTGCCCGCGCTTGGGTCCGCACGGCGCCTTGTTGGTGAAGAAGCGCACGCCGCGGAAGTGGTAGTTCTCGACCGCGTAGGTCACCGTCTGCAAAGCGCCCGTGTAGAACGTGCTCGCCGTGCCATAGCTGCCGTAGGCGCCACCGTCGAGGTAGCTGTGGAAGTCGAGCGCCGTGATGCGGCCCGTCTTCGTCACCCCGATCCTGCTTCGCATGAGCACGGGATGGCGCCCGCGGTGGCACCAGAACACTTCCTCGCGCGTGAGCGCGATCTTCACCGGTCGGCCGGTCAGCATCGCCATCTTCGCGGCGGCGATCTCGTGGTTGAACGGATCGCTCTTGCCGCCAAAACCCCCGCCGTTCGGGGTGGCGATGACACGGATGTGGTGTGCCGGCAGCGGGTGCAGCGTGCGCGCGAGCGCCTTGTGCAGGTAGTGCGGCGTCTGCGTCGACGACCAGACCGTGAGCTTGCCGTCCTTGTCGAAGTGCGCAAGGGTCGCGTGCTGCTCCATCGGCAGGTGCGTGTTGCCTTCGAAGAAGAACGTGTCCTCGCGCACGTGCGAGGCACGCGCGAAGCCGTCGGTGAGGTCGCCGAACTCGAGGTTCTCGAGGCGATGGATGTTGCCGCGAACGCCGTAGTCGTGCAGGCGCGGCTCGTCGTTCTCGGCCGCTTCGTGGATGCCGCCGATCGTGCGCAGTTCGCGGTACTCGACGTCGACGAGGCGGCACGCGTTCCACGCGGTCTCTTCTTCGGTGGCGGCGATCGCGACGATGGGATCACCGACGAAGCGCACGCGGTCGGGGCACAGCGCGTGCTCGTCCTGGCTCACGGGCAGGATGCCGAACGGGATCGGCAGATCCTTGCCGGTGAGGATGCCCTTCACGCCGGGCAACGCCGCCGCCTTCTTCGTGTCGATGTGCACGATCTCGGCGTGCGCACAGGTGCTGCGCAGCAGCTTCATGTGCAGCATGCGCGGCAGCACCAAGTCGTCGGCAAACAGAGTGAGGCCGCTGACCTTGCTGCGTGCGTCGACCTTGCGGATCGGCTTGCCGATGACCTTGAGGTCGTCCTTCTTCGTGTCATGGTGCCACGGCGCGTCGGTGCGCGCCTGCGGCGCCGAGCGCGTCGCCGGATCGTCAAGAACCATAGATCGACTCCTTGCTCGGCTCGGCCCGCTCACCGCGGCAGCGCGCGGCCGCGAGTTCGACGGCTTCGAAGATCTTGAGGTAGCCCGTGCAGCGGCACAGGTTGCCCGCGAGGCACTGCTTGATGTCGTCGCGCGTGGGTGATGCGTTGTCGCGCAGGAGCGCGTCGGCGGTCATGAGGATGCCCGGCGTGCAGTAGCCGCACTGCGCGGCGCCGAGGTCGGCGAACGCGTGCTGCAGCGGCGACAGATCCGAACCGGTCGCGAGCCCTTCGACGGTTCGCACTTCCTTGCCGACCGCGTCGATCGCGAGGTAGAGGCAGGAGAGAATCGGCGTGCCGTTCACCTGCACGGTGCACGTGCCGCACTCGCCGAGTTCGCAGCCGTGCTTGGTGCCCGTGAGGTTCATCTCCTCGCGCAGCACTTCGAGCAGCGTCTTGTGCGGCGGGAACGCCACCTCGATCGGCTCGCCGTTCACGCTGAACGTGGCGAGGGTTTTCTTCTGCTCCGGGGGCTCGGTCATCGGGGCCGAGCAAGATAGCGATGGTCGGCGGCGGGATGAAGCGTGGTGCCGGGGGATCCGTAGACACGCTGCGACGGCGAAAGCCAACGCGGGCCAGCGCATCGGCCTCCTGTGCACCGGCGGCAACGTCGACCGCGACGTCTTCGCGCGCGTGCTGGCCGCTGGGTAGAGTCGCGGCGCGCAGTTGGCGTTTTCCGACTTCCAGCAGAGGAACCGGATCGCGCGGCGTCTCGGTCCTGCAGCATGACGAAGAAGCCCGATGACCTGCAGCGGTTGCTCGCCGAGGAGCCGTTCGTGCGGGCGCTGGCGCACAGCCTCGTCGCCCATGAGGCCGACGACGTCGTGCAGGCTGTAGCTACCGAACTGCCGCGCTACGTCGCCTTCGAGGTTCGCCGCGACGGCAAGCTACTCCTCCGGGACTCGGCGGAAGAGGACCCGCTGACGCACGCCCTCTGGCTCGCACCGGGCAGCTACTCGCTGGCAACCCGGGAGCGCGAGTCTCAGAGCACCGCCTCGTTCACGGTCGGCAAACACCGAAGGTCCCCCCGTTCGCGTTGCCTTGCGCTGACCCGCCGGTGGTTCCGCGACTCGGAGGCACACCGGCGACGTTGCGGCGACGACGGCTGCGAGCCAATGCTCGCGTCGATGGGCTGCCGCTCAATCCTCGTACTTGAACGACAGTGTGACGCGCGCTCGGTAAGCGACGACCTTGCCGTTCTCGATCTTCATGTCGAGCTTACCGACTTCGGCCACGCGCAGGTCGCGCAACGACTTCGCCGCCGTCTCGATTGCGCTGCGCGCCGCATCCTCCCACGAAACCTCGCTGGTGCCGATGATCTCCGTGACGCGATAGACGCCGCCTGCTTTCTTCTTTGCCATGTCTTCAGATGCTCTCGGTTGCGAGGCAAGGGCAAACGCCTTGCGTCTCATGCCCAGAGCATAGGCATGCCGGCCTGAGATGGAACGCGGCACTGGCGCCTCTCCACCGATGCACCACAGGGAGGCCGCCGCGCGATCCGGCCGACGGTTGGCGGCGAAGCCAGGCCCATCACCCTTTCCCGACTGTGGCGCAGGACTCACCCGGCCCGCCGTCTCCGCCCGCTCACGACGCGACAGCAATCGTGAGCGTCTGGATGGCCTTCCTGATCGCTTCCTTCAACTGCTCGGTCGACGTTGCCCGCCATCTCCTCGGCCGCCGAAGCGTGGCGCAATCCGCCTGGTTTGGTAGGCACTTCTCGGGTGTCCACGGCGATCGGCATGACCGACGACACGACGGCGCTGTATCTGCAAGCAGCCGAGTCCGCCTATCTGGCCTTTGCATGTCCGTACTTCGCGTGGTCCGCCCGCCAACGCACCACGCGCAATCGGAAGTGGTATCCGGTCGACACCGGCCTGCGCCGCGCAGTCGTCACGCGCA
>JAYUCN010000024.1:0-2720 GCA_043740335.1 Planctomycetota bacterium | reverse complement strand
GATCGGGATCATTGCGAGTCGCTGCGCTCGGCTCTTCGTCGCAGACGATGTCGGAGATCACCACGCGGCCACCGCGCTTCAGCACGCGGTACATGTCGGCGAACAGGTCGACTTTGTCAGACGGACGCACGAGGTTGAGCACGCAGTTGGAGACGACGACATCGGCAGTACCGTCCGGCACGGCGGCTGCGTGGTTGCGCATCCAGTCCCGCCGTTGCTCGAGTGCCTCCATGCCTGCCAGGTCGCGCACCGGGTGCTCGACGAGCCACGCCGCCAGATGTTCGAGGTCGAGCGCCATGTCCTGGATGCGGGCCTTCTTGAACTCGACGTTGCCGTGGCCGATGCGGGCCGCCATCTCCTTCTGGTACTTGCGCGCGAGACCCAGCATGTCGTCGTTCATGTCGACGCCGATCACGCGGCCCGTCGGCCCGACCTTCTGCGACAGGATGTAGCAGATCTTGCCGGCCCCCGAGCCGAGGTCGACGACGGTTTCGCCGACGTTCACGAACTGCGACGGGTCGCCGCAGCCGTAGTCCTTGGCGACGATCTCCTCCGGCAGCAGGCGCAGGAACTTCGGGTCATAGGTCGTCGGGCAACAGAGGGCGGGTTCGGGCCGTTCCGCGGCGGCGGCATAGCGGGTCTTGACGGCGTGTTCGTGGTCGAGAACGGAATCGAGGTCGGGCTCGCGAGTCATGAGGGCTCTCTGGTTGGGCGGCGGGAGATGCGCAGCGATCGACGGGCGGCGGCACGATAGTGTCGGCCACCATCCTCAGGTAGAGCGGAGTCGCGGCGTGTCAGGTGGGTGCAAGGCGGTACTGGTTCTGGCGAGGGGGCTGGCTGTTTTTTTTTCGACTGACACCAACACGATCGAATAAACCTGAGGGGGTCCAGAACCCGTCCCCTCGTGTGACGTAACAAGCCCACGTGCTCGCCCCACCCTCTCGGACCGTCTCTCCCGCCGTGCCTTGGCAACACCCTGTGCGCCGCACGGAACTGGCGACGCTGCAACTCAATCTCGGGCGCTACTGCAACCTCGCCTGCACGCACTGCCACGTCGAGTCGAGTCCCAAGCGGAAAGAGCGAATGTCGGCAGCAGTGCGCGAGCGCGTCATCGCCTGGATCCGCGAGCATCGTCCCGCGACCGTCGACCTGACCGGCGGCGCGCCCGAGTTGATCCCTGGCTTCCGCGAGCTCGTGGTGGCCGCGCGCGCGGTCGGTTGTCAGGTCATGGACCGCTGCAACCTCGCCGTGCTCGACGAACCGGGGCAGGAGGATCTGGCCCCGTTCCTGGCGTCGCACCACGTGACCGTGGTCGCCAGCTTGCCGTGTTATCTCGAAGCGAACGTCGACAAGCAGCGCGGCAAGGGCACCTACACGCGCTCGATCGCGGGGCTGCAGACGCTCAATGCGCATGGCTACGGTCGAAGCAAGGGGCTGCCGCTCTATCTCGTCTACAACCCGGGCGGCCCGACCTTGCCGCCCGAACAGCAAGCCCTGCAGTGCGACTACGAGCGGCGGTTGAAAGCCGACTGGAACATCGACTTCACGGCGCTCTGGTGCCTCACGAACGTGCCGATCAAGCGCTTCCGCCAGTTCCTTCTGCGCAGCGGCAAACTCGAGAGCTACGAAGATCTGCTGCTGCGGTCGTTCAATCCGGCGACGCTCGATCACCTGATGTGCCGCGGCACACTCAGCGTCGACCACGAAGGGCGCCTCTACGATTGCGACTTCCATCTCGCGCTCGACCTGCCGCTCAGCGGCGTCGACGACGGCGTGCGTCTGTGGGACCTGGATCCGGCGACGCTCGTGGGTCGAGCCGTGCCGATGGGGAGTCATTGTCTGGCCTGCACTGCCGGTTGCGGCTCGAGCTGCACGGGCGCCGTGGTCTCCTGACGTGGGTCTCCTCATGTCGATGCTCCGGCAGCGCACGAAACGGGGCGGTCGATGAGCGCCTTCGTCGGTGCCTTCGCGGTCGCCGTCTACCTTGCCGCGACGCTGTTCCTCGCGAGCCAGGGCCTGCACAGCCTGTGGCTGCTGTGGCGGTTCCGGCGCCACCGGCCAGCCCAGCGAGCGCCGTGCGCCGTGCTGCGGACCGACGACGTGCCGACGGTGCTCGTGCAGTTGCCGGTCTTCAACGAGCGCGACGTCGTGGCACGACTCGTGGCCGCCGTCGGGCGTCTCGATTGGCCGCGGGCGCGCTTGCGCGTGCAGCTGCTCGACGATAGCACCGATGACAGTGTCGCCATCGGTGCCGCGGCGGTGGCGCGGCTCCGCGCCGAAGGCATCGACGCCGTCCAGCTCTGCCGACCGAACCGCATCGGCTTCAAGGCCGGTGCCCTGGCCCACGGGCTCGCCGTCGACGCGCTGCACGCCGATGGGCAAGCACCGTTCGTGGCGATCTTCGATGCCGACTTCGTGCCCGCGCCGGACTTCTTGCGACGCATGCTGCCGCCGCTGCTCGCCGATGACGGCATGGCGTTCGTGCAGGCGCGGTGGGAACACCTCAATGCGGGCCAGTCCCTGCTCACGCGCGCGCAGGCGCTCGGCATCGACGGCCACTTCGCGATCGAACAGGCAGCGCGCGCGTGGTCGGGCCTGGCGCTCAACTTCAACGGCACCTGCGGCGTCTGGCGGCGCGCGGCGATCGCGGCGAGCGGCGGTTGGCAACACGACACGTTGACCGAAGACCTCGATCTCAGCTACCGCGCCCAACTCGCCGG
>JAYUCN010000023.1:0-6643 GCA_043740335.1 Planctomycetota bacterium | reverse complement strand
GAGCTACCGTCCTCTTGCTGATCGCGTGCTTGCCGCTGCTCGCGCAGGCACCACCCGCGTTGCCCGAGCAAGCGGCGCCCCTCGCCAAGGCAGCGTTCCAAGCGCGCCGGCTTGCCCTCGCGCAGGCGATCGCCGCAGCCAAGGCAGGACCCGCCGTTGTGCTCGTGCGCGGCGCCGCCAAGCAGGCCGACATGGGGCCGTTCGTGCAGGATCAGGACTTCCTCTACCTCGCGGGCGTCAGCGAACCGGGCCTGGCACTGCTGCTCGTGCCAGGCACCGACGGGTCGCTCGCACGCGACGAACTGCTGGTGCCGCCGTTCTCGCCGTTCGCGGCGACCTGGGACGGCCGGTTCCTGGCGCCGGGCGACGAGGCTGCAAGCCGCACGGGGTTCGACAAAGTCGGCAGCGTGCGCGCACTCGAGGAGACGCTCACCGGACTGTTGGCCGCCAACGCCGCGGGCAGGCGGCCGACGCTGTTCACGCTCACCAAACCGGCGGCGCGCCTCGGCAGCACGCCGGGAAGGGCAGCAGAAAGTGCGAGCGGCATCGTGGACGACAAGTTCGACGGCCGGAAGAGCCGCGAGGCAATGCTCACGGCGAAGCTCGAGGCGGCGAACCCGGGCCTCGAGGTGAAGAGCCTCGAGACCTTCCTGCACGCCATGCGCCCGGCGAAGAGCGGCCCCGAGATCGATCTGCTGCGCGCGTCGGCGCAGATCGCGGCCGAAGGCATCGGCGAGGCGATGAAGAGTTCGCGCCCGGGGCTCTACGAGTTCCAGCTCGCGGCCGTGGCGCGCTACGTGTTCTCGCTGCGCGGCGCTGGCCCCGATGCGTACGCCGCGATCGTCGGCGGCGGGCCGAACGGCTGCATCCTGCACTACAGCGTCTGCGATCGGCAGCTCCAGGACGACGACCTCATCGTCATGGACTACGCGCCGACGCTGCACGGCTATGCGAGCGACGTCACGCGCACGTTCCCGGCGTCGGGCAAGTTCTCGGCGGCGCAGCGAAAGCTCGTGCAGGATGTCTGGGAGATCCAGCAGGCGCTGCTCGCCGACGTCAAGCCCGGCGCCAGACTCAGTCTGCTCGGCGAGAAGTGCAAGGAGATGCTGAAGGCACGCGGCTATCGCAGCGACCATGGCCCGTGCCACCACGTCGGCCTCGCCGTGCACGATCCGTCGGTCGACGTGCTCGCGGCCGGCATGGTCATCACGGTCGAGCCCGGCGCGTACCTGCGCGACCAGGGCATGGGCTGCCGCATCGAGGACACGGTGCTCGTGACGGCGACGGGGTTCGAGAACCTGTCCGCAGGCGTGCCGTCGTCGCCCGATGCGATCGAGGCGCTCATGCGGGAGAAGGGCGTGATCGAAGTGCCGGTCGGGTTGCCGAGGTAGCCTCACCCAGGCTCCCGAGGACGGCTGACAACGCGATCCCAAGGTCTCGCACGAACTCGGCCAGGCCGTTCGATCCGCCCTTCTCGTGCAGGCCCGCCAGCGGGGTTGCCTTGAAGCAATGCTCGGCGGTTAGGCCAGTGCCGTCGAGCTGCGCCCGCACTCGCTTGGCGTCCTTCTTCGAATCGGAGGTCGACGTGAGCTGATGCGACTTCGCAACAGGATCGAATCCAAGTTGTTGGCGAAGCGACACGAGTCTCTGGCGCTGCTCATCGTTCTCTGGCGTCCACGCGCAGATGAGCCATGCCTCGATCTCTGGCTGGGCATGAGCGCCAACGACCTCGACTGCCTGACCGCCAACCCGTGCCACCGCTTTGACGACATCGCTTGTAGCATTGCGCCTCATGCCGAAGGTCGTGCTCGGGATCCTCGCCGTCGTCATCGCACTCGCCTGCTGGTGGTGCTGGTCGCAACAGACACCGATGACGCCGGTGCCTGCTTCGAACCAGGCACCGCCGGCATCGCAGCCAGCCGCACCCGAACCGGCGAACGCGGCCGTGCCCAATGCGGCGACGAACGTCGCACCCGCATCCGATCCGACGATGAATGGCGGCGACCGCACGGCCGCCGTGCCTGCCGACTACACGTGGGTCGTGCGCGGTCGCGTCGTGAAGGCGCATCAGGTCCCCTACCCGCAGGCGCAGATCCGCGTGCAGTGCTTCGCCGGCGCCGACGCGAGCGGCACGCCGCTGCACGAACGCGCGATCACGGCCGACGCCGAAGGCCGCTTCGACTGGCCCCTGCCCGTACCCTCCACGACGGTCACGCTGCTCGGCCAGGGCACCATGCCGCGCCACACCGCCGAGAAGGAGATCGTCGTCGTGCCGAAGGGCGACGCGCCGCCGCCGGAGTTCGTCGTCTGGGTCGCGCCGCTCGACCGGATCGTCACGGGCACCGTGCTCGATGCCGAGAAGCAACCGATCGCTGGCGCCTGGGTCGGCTCCCTGCGCAACAAGCAACCGGTCAACGCCGACGGCACCTTCCGCATCGAACAGGCGAGCGGTTACGGCACCACGATGCTGCAGGCCGGTGCGCACGGCTTCACGACGATTCGCCAGACGCTGGCGGTCAGCGACCAGCCCGAGCTCACGGCGCACTTCACGCTGGAGCCAGGCTTCCGTATCGCCGGGCGCGTGACCGACGAACAGGACCGCCCCATCGCGGGTGCTTCCGTGGCGACGTTCTACACGCTCTGGGAACCGGCATCGACCGGTGCCGACGGTCGCTACGAGATCACGCAGGCCGATCCGGCGCGCGACTCGCACTCGCTGTTTGCGCGCAAGCCTGGCTACCTCGAAGCGCGCACCGAAGTCGACGGCAAGAACCCGAAACCGACCTACGACCTCGTGCTGCGCAAGGGCGCACGCGTAGGCGGTCGCGTGTTCGACCCCAAGGGCGCCCCCATCGCCGGTGCCGAGCTCTACATCGGCCGCAGCCCGAACGCCTACAACCGCCTCGATGCGACTTCGCGCGACGACGGCACCTTCGAGTTCCCCGCCGTCGAGACGGGCGCGCAGACGATGGTCACGAGCAAGCAGGGGTTGGCACCCGACACGCGCGTGATCGAGGTGCCGAAGGACCAGAACGAACTCGCGATCGACGTGCACCTGCAGCGAGCGCACTTCGTCGCCGGCGTCGTCGTCGATGGCACCGGTCGCGGCCTCGGCGGCGTTTCGGTCAGCGCTCTCGTCAAGAAGCCGGAAGGCGCCGCGCACCGCAATCAGCGCGGCGACTACATCGACGTGCGCAACACGACCGCTGCAGACGGATCGTTCCGGCTCGACGGCCTGCCCCCCGGCGTCGTCAACCTCGAGGCCTACAGCAACCGGATCGTGCGACACATGGAGCAAGACGTCGCTGTCGACCGCAGCGACGTGCGGCTCGTCGTCAAGCAAGCGGCGCAGTTCGCGGGACGTGTGGTCGACGACACGACCGGCCAGCCCGTGCGCGAGTTCCGCGTGCACTTCGTCGAGCCGGTGCTCGCTGCCGGCGAACCTCGCTTCGGTGGCTACTCGACGACATGGAGCCAGGAAGGACACTCGTTCCACGACGACGAGGGCATCTTCCACACCGAGCACGCGGAGTTCGAGGTCGGTGCGGTCGGGGGCATCGAGGTATCGGCGAAGGGCTACGCACCGACGCGCAACCAACACGTCACAGCCGCCGTCGATCCCGATCCCGATGCCTGTGTCGTACGTCTGCAGCGCGGCGGCACGATAGCGGGCAAGGTCGTGAGTGCAGCCGACGGGCTGCCGATCGCCGGCGCGCGACTCGAGCACTTCGACAGCGTGCGCCCGCTACCGCTCTACGACGACGAGTTCGGTGGGCGGCTGCGCACGACGACGGCAGCTGACGGCACGTTCACGCTCGAGAACGTGCCCGCCGGCGAGGCCTCGTTGCAGGTCGTGGCGGTGGGACTGCCACCGCACCGCGACGGACCGATCCCGATCCAGCCCGGCGCCACGGTGCAGCGCCTCGTGCAGGTCCCGGCCGGCGCCGCGCTCGCCGGCGTGCTGCTCGATCCGGATCGCAATCCGTTGCCCGGCGCGCGCGTGGTGGTGCGGGCTGCGGACGATCGCAACTCCGTCGACCTCACCAGCGACGCGGAGGGCCGCTTCCGCACTACGACGCCGCTCGCGCCGGGCGACTACGCGATCACCGCGCAGGCGAGCCGCGACCACATCGCGTTCGCGCTCTACCAGCGCGTGACGCTGATCGCGGGGCAAACGCTCGAGGTCGAGGTGCAGCCGGGCGGCCGCGGCGTGCTGCACGGCACGGTGATCGGCGACGCTGCCGCGGGAACGACGTTCCGGCTCCACGCATGGCTGCTCGCTGCGGGCGGGAAGCCGAACCCCTACTTCCAGGCGCCGTGCGCAGCAGGGCAGTTCGAGTTGCGCGGACTGCCAGCAGGGGAATACCAGCTCACGGTGCACCAGGAACCTGGAGGCATCTCCGGCAACGCGAGTGGCCACGCGAGGTGCACGATCAGCGAGACCGAGCCCACCGAGATCGAGGTGAAGGTCACGACGAACGACCGTGGGCGGTGAGCGAACCCATCGCGCCATCAAGCACTCCGGGGCCAAACGTTCGATGGTCTCGGGCCCCCGACGCAGCCCGATGACTTCGACGAGCGGCAGCAGGTGCACGCCGCGCAGGTCGTAGTCGGAATCCGGCGACGGAAAGCCGTAGAGGTGCGCGCCGCGGATCGTCGGCGACGTTCACGGCAGTTCTTCCTGCAGCGCGAGCCGCCGCGCGCGGCGCAGGAACGCATCGACGCGCGCGTAGTCGGGTCGTTCGGGCAGGGCCGTAGTTGCCGCGGCCGCAGTGAACTCGACGTGCAGCGCCTGCCGCCGTGCCTCGACCTCTGCCCACGCCACCTCGCCGCGGCGCACCGCGAGCAGACGATCGCGTTCAGCCCCGACGTGCACAGGCACCTCGCCCGTGCGCAGCACCCCGATGCCGGCTTGCAGCAGCCGCAGCAGGTGCATCACGTGCTTCCATTTCGGCG
This sequence comes from Planctomycetota bacterium, assembly GCA_043740335.1. Classification (GTDB taxonomy): domain Bacteria; phylum Planctomycetota; class UBA1135; order UBA1135; family UBA2386; genus DASVAL01. The sequence goes on along the minus strand of JAYUCN010000023.1, from coordinate 1,687 downwards.
CCCCCTGCCGCAGGTCCGCCTCGATCTTGCGGAACTGCGAGACGACGTAGCCACTGTAGGTCTGGAACACGAGGCGCGACAGGAAGCACGCACGCAGCGCGAGCAGTTCTCGGCCGAGCGGCGTGCTCTTCTCGACCAGCGGCGACCACAGACACTCGAGCACGTTCGGGTTCGCCTTGAGACCCATCACGAGCAGCTTCTGGAGTTCCCAGAAGGTCTGCTGTGCTTCCTCGTCGTCGATCTGCTCGGGCACGCCGTACAACGACCAGTGCAGTTCGGCGGGCGGCAGGTACACGCCGCGGCGGTCGGTGTCGCTGTGCTCGTCGTCGAGCCCGTAGGCGCGCGAACCGATCACGACCTGGAGGATCACACGATCGAACAGCGCGCGGCCGCCGAGTGCCTGGCCGCGACCGAACTCCGCATCCTGCCAGCGGGCCAGCGTCGCGAACTCGTGCCGCTTCAGCGACAGTTCGGCACCCTCGACGAGGCGCACCCAATAGGCGTGGTCTCTGTCGGTCGGGGCGCGCAGCACCGAACCGACCGCACCGCGCGGCACCCGCACGCCGCCCGCCGACCTGTGCTGGTCGACGATCGTCACGATCTGCGTGCCCACGGGCAGGATCGGCAGTTCCTCGTGCGGTCCGGTCATGGCCCCGCGCGCCGCCGCCTCAGCGCCCCTGCTTTTGGATCTTGTCGATGACGTTCGTCGTCGAGCGCCCCGGCACGAGCGGCACCAAGAGCACCTGCCCGCCGTGCGCCTCGACCCATTCCCGCCCCACCACTCCCTTGTCGCGCCAGTCCTCGCCCTTCGCGAGCACGTGCGGCGTCACCGCCTCGATGAGGGCCTTGGGCGTGTCGTCGTCGAACGCCACCACGTAGTCGACGGCCTGCAGCGCGGCGAGCACGAGTGCCCGGTCTTCGAACGGGTTGATCGGCCGGCCCTCTGCCTTGTTCTGCCGGCGCACCGAAGCATCGGTGTTGACACCCACCATGAGCGCATCGCCGTAGGCGCGGGCCTTCGCGAGGTACTCGCAGTGGCCCGGATGCAGCAGATCGAAGCAACCGTTCGTGAAGACGAGGCGCCGCCCTTCGGCGCGCAAACGGCTCGCGACCTCGACGGCCTGTTCGTGCGTGAGGATCTTGCCGGCACCACCCGCGGGCGCTTCGCCGAGGCGCGCCTGGATCTCGCTGCGACTCGGCGCCCAGGTGCCGAGCTTCGCCACCGTGATGCCCGCGGCGTGGTTGGCGAGCCGCAGACTGTCTTCGAGCGACACGCCGCAGGCGCGGCAGAACGTGAGCACCGCGACCACCGTGTCGCCGGCACCCGTGACGTCGAACACCTGCCGCGCCTCGGTCGGCAGGATGCGATGGCTGCCGTCTTCCTGCTCGAAGAAGATGCCATCCTTGCCGAGCGTGATCACCGCGGTCTTGATGCCCGTGAGCTCGCGCAGCCGCTGCGCCACGCGATGCAGGTCGCCGCTCTGCTTGATCGTGATGCCGGTCGCGGCCTCGGCCTCTTCGCGGTTGGGCGTCAACAGGTCGACACCGCGGTAGATCGCGTAGTCCTTGCCCTTCGGATCGACGACGGTGATGCCGCCCTGGGAACGTGCGGCCGCGATCGCGGCCTGGATGATGCGTGTCGTCAGGACACCCTTGCCGTAGTCGCTGAGCAGCACGCTCTTCCACG
>JAYUCN010000022.1:0-2725 GCA_043740335.1 Planctomycetota bacterium | reverse complement strand
ACCTTGCCGCAGTCGGCCTGCACGCCGGCTTCCTGGGCGAACGGCAGGATCATGATGCGGCGCACGTTGGCGAGGTCCGCCGGTTCGGCGAGGTAGCTGTTGATGACCTTCGGTCCGTTGGACCGGTGCAGCCCGCAGGCCCCGAGCGACAACACGGCGAGCAGGCTCGCCACCATGCGGAGCGACATCATCGACTCCGCGGCGGCGATGCCGGTGCCGCGGCCTCCACGGGGGCGGGGTTGACCTGTTCCATCGATTGGCGCAGCGCGTCGATCTTGGTCAGCAGGTTCTGCTGCTCGAGCTTGGCCTTGTCGATCGACAGGCTCAGGATGCGTGCCTCGAGTTCGCGGCGGCGCTGGCGCAGCAGCTCGGTCTCGGCTTCGGCCTGCGCGCGCAGTGCACGTTCCTTCTGGAGCGTGCTGCCTTCGCTGCTGAGCTGTGACTTCAGGTTCTGGTTCTCGGCGAGGACCTGGTCGAGCCGCTTCTCGGTGCGCACATGGGTCTCCTTGAGCGTCTTGAACTCGCTGAGCAGCAGGTTCTGCTTGGGGCCCCAGTCCATCTCGGTGTTGATGCCGGCCTGCGCGAGGCTGCCCTGGTAGCCGTCGAGCGGATCGGTCGCCTTCGGTTCGAACAGCAGGTTGGACGCGCTCTGGCAGCTGCACAGCAGCAGGAGTGCCAGGCCGGCGAACCAGGAACGCGGTTGCGTGGGGGACATGTCAGGCCTCGTTCTTGTAGACACACTCGACGACCGCCGAAGCACCGCAGCCGCAGCGGATCTCGAACCCGGCGATGCGATCGCCGTCGAGCAACGGCACCACGGCGATCGTGCCGGTGGCATGTCCGTCCGGCGTGCTGCCGCAATCGATGAAGGCGGCCTGCTTCTGCATGCGCACGGACTCGCGGCGGATCACGCCCGGTCGGCTCTTGCGTTCGTTCATGATGCGGGTGGGGGGCCCCGCTACGCGATCACGTCGACGTGGCGTGCCCCGTCGTCCTTTCGGCCATGCTGCGGCTGTTGCTGTAGTCGCGTTCGCACGGGAGCTTCCTCCGCTGCGATCCCTTCGCTGCCCGACTCGCCAGCGCCCTCGCGTTCCCGCAGGGCTTCCCGGAAGGCGTCCGCCTGCCGCTTGTTGCCGCCGGCCGCGCGCTCCTGCACGCGGGGCGTGGCGAAGACGCCGCCGAGGCCTCGAACTGCTTCCATGGCTCACTCCTTCTCCTTGAGCTTCCAGCGCAGACGTTCGGTGGCGCGGGTCAGGATCTGACTCACGCGCGATTCGGTCACGCCCAGGATCGTTCCGATCTCCTTCAGGAAGAGCTGTTCGTGGTAGTAGAGCACGACCACGTGGCGGTCGCTCTCGGGCAGCTCGGCGATGGCCTTCGTGAGTCGTTCGAGGCTCTCGCGGTCGTCGGCACGCACACCTGGGTCGATCGTGGTGCCAGCGCGGATCTGGCTCGCCAGGGAGCCGCCGTCGTCGTCGCCGCCGTACTGCTCGTCGAGGGAGAGCATGCGGCTCGTGTGCAGCGCCTGCAGGTCCTCGTCGAGATCCTGCTCGGTGCAGCCCATCGCCGCGGCGAGTTCGGCCAGCGTCGGCTCGCGGTCGAGCTGGGCATGCAGCGCGCTGTTCGCACGTTCCATCTTGCGCAGGCGGTCGCGGCGATTGCGCGGCACCGGGTCGTGCTTGCGCACTTCGTCGAGGATGGCGCCACGGATCGCCGTGTAGGCGAACGTCTTGAACGACGCACCGCGGCCCGGGTCGTAGGTCGTGGCCGCGTGCAGGAGGCCGATCACGCCGACCGAGTAGAAGTCGTCGCGGTCGAGCGAGCCGGGCATCGTGACCGGCAGGCGGGCGACGACGTAGCGGACCAGCGGCAGGTACTGTTCCACGAGCCGATCGCGGTCGGCGGTCGAGCGCAGGAGCTTGCAAGCACCGCCTCTCACGCGTCGTCCTCCTTGGGTGCCGCGGCTTGCCGCTTCGCTTCGTCGCGTGCCAACGCGGTCATGACGACATCGACGACGATGGCCGCCAGGAACATGCCGAGCATGAGTGCGACCGCGGCCGCGATGACGCTGCGCATGAGCGCCGTGCCACCGTCGACGCCGGCGAGAGAGGCGACGAGGAAGGCCACGCTGAACGCGATGCTCGCGAGGTACGCAGTCGCCAGACGCGTAAGTTCTTGGCTGCCGGTTCCCGACTTCATGACACCTGCCAGGGTGGCTCATCGGCAAGCGGCGTGCTGCGGATTGAGAGCGAGTGGCGGAAGTCGCGGCGGGATGGGTGTGTTGCGGGGGGGGGGCTGTGAGAACCGGGGGTGACGTGGGGCTCGAGGCCAGGGTGCAGACGGTTCAGCCTTGCCGGAACACGTCAGGCAGGGTCTTCGCGTCGAGGGTGTTTGCGATCCACTGGTCCAGGTCCGGCAGGGTGCCGTTCTGCACCCGGCACACGATGTCAGCTGGTAGGGGGCCGAAGCGTCGGTCGAGCAAGCGCAGCATGGTTTCGATGGCCTGTTGCCTGCGCCCCTGTGCCTCGCCGCGTGCTTCGCCTTCCTTTCGTAGTCTCTCGGCGGTGGTAATGATCGTGTCTCCAGGGTCGTGGTCCATGGCGCGACGCAGGGCCTCGCGCACCTGGCTCCGGGGTCAGGTCGGTGATCTCGAACAGGTAGGACTCTACTCCCGCCATCCCCATCTGTCCCCGGGGGGCCATGTGCACCGCGCGCATCAGGTCGC
>JAYUCN010000021.1:0-6656 GCA_043740335.1 Planctomycetota bacterium | reverse complement strand
GGCAAGTTCGTTGGGGCGGGTGCGCTCGGCGCCGAGCGCACCGTCGGTGGAGCGATGGCGCGGCCGGCCGGCACGGGCAGGTCGGCCCCGTAGGCTTGCGCCGCCAGTTCGAGATGCTGGCGGAGCTGGCTCTGGTCGATCGCCACAGGGCCGCGTTCTACTGCGTGTACGGGTCGGCGGCCATCGGGTAGTCGGGTCGCCGCGCAAAGAGACCGTAGCTGTGCGCAAGGCTCGGCCGGCGTCCTAGCGCGATCACGCTGTGCCAGGCGACGTCGTCCATGCCCTGCGACGGCAGCAGGATCGTGTCGCCGGCCTGCAACACGAACAAGGCGCCGCGCGCCGCCAAGGCCGCTGTGAACCCGGCGTCGCGGTTCAACACGCGCCACAGCGATGCGTCGGCGCGATCGAGTGCGGCCATCGCGTGGCTGAGGGTCTGCTGGTGACCGGTGCGCACCAGCAGCGCGGCGAGTCGGCGCTTGGCTAGCGACAGCCAGGCCGTTCTGCCTTCGAGCTGGTTGAAGGCGACGCCGAGCTGCCCCGGCTCGGCATCGTGGTGGAACACCGCACCGCCGCCGGGGGCGTTGTTGTAGACGATACGCTCCGACAGACGGTGCGGCCGCGCCAGCAGTTCCTGGAGCAGGTCGCGCAGCGGCGTGCACGTGAGAATGGCCGCGGACTCGGGGAAGGCGCGGGTCGCGAACTGATCCACCCAGCCGGCGGTCAGGTCGGTGGCCTGCAGCCATGCCTCGACCTGTTCCAGCCCCGCGGAAAAACGGATGCGCAGCGAACGGTCCGAGTCGTCGTTGGCGATCCAGGCGAGCTTGGTCCACAGATCGCTGGCCACGATCTTGCCACCGGTCCTGGCATCGACGAAGACGCGTTCGATCTCGCGCGGGTCGTTGCGGTCGGCGGTGCTGCCCGCGTAGCGCAGGTCGGGGTCGTTGCCGATGCGGTGTTCGATTTCGTCGAGGAACGCACCGCCGGCGCGCAGGCGATCGAACATGCGCAGGGACGTGGCGATGGCCGTTCCATGGTGACGCGGACCGTCGCCGAGGATGCCCGGCAGGAACACCGGTTCACTGCGGCGCCAGCGGTCCAACGCCTCGCGCCGCGTCGGCCGCCGCCGGTCGACCTCGACCACGTAGCCGAGGTCCGCACCGCGTCGGCGCAGCGGCCACACTTCGCGGTTGCGGGCGCGCAGCGCGCGGACGATCGCGTGCGCACCGGGGCGCAGGTGGCGGGCTGGGAACACGGCTGGGACAGATTGCCCGGAACTTGCGTCGGTGCAAGTGTGGATGGCTACGCTGTGCGGTCCGGCATGATCGAGTTCCTCTCCGACCTGACCCGGCGGTCGCACCAACCGCCGTCGCCGTCGCCGTCGCCTCTGCCGTCGCCGCTGTGGCTCACCGTGGTGCTGATGCTGGGACTCGCGGTCGTCGTCTACCTGCCAGCCGCCCTCGGTGCGCAGTTCCTCGACTTCGACGACAACTTCTTCTTCGGCCCGGACAATCCCGAGTTTCGCGATGGGCTGGCGGCGGTGCTCGACCCGCGGCGTCCGATCGCGAATGCGTGGCTGCCGATCGCCCACCTTTCGCTGTGGTGTGACTTCCGGTGGTTCGGCGGTGCACCCTTCTGGCCGCACCTCGTTGCGTTGCTGCTGCACGGCATTACGGCCGCCGTGCTAGTACGGTTCGTGCTCGCGCTCGGTGCGCATCGTGTCGTTGCCCACCTGGTCGGCGCCTGGTTCGTCGTTCACCCGGCCCTCGCCGAGTCCGTCGCCTGGGTCAGCGGTCGCAAGGACGTGCTGGCGGGGTTGTTCGTGTTCGCGACACTGCTGCAGACCGTGCGTTTCGCGCATCGACCCGGTGGGTGGCGTGCCCTCGCGCTGGCCGCGCTGGCCGCGCTCGCGATGTACAGCAAGGCGACGGCGGTCGTGCTGCCGCTGCTCGCGTTCCTCGCTTGTCTGTACGTCGGTGGCCCCCGCCGCCGCTTCCTCGGGCCTGCCATCCTGCTCGGCGTCACCGTGCCCATCGCGTGGCATCACCAGATCCTCGCCGCCGCCGAGGGGACGCTCGCTGCGGGCGACTTCCGCGAACGACTGGCGCAGGTACCCGGCGCCTGGCTGCACTACGTGCAGACGACGGTCTGGCCGTTGCATCTGAACGTGCTCTACCCGGAGATCGACACGCTGGCGCGATTCCGTACGCAGTCTGCGGTCGGGATCGCAGTCGTCATCGCGGCGCTGCTCATGGCATTCGTCGCCTGGCGGCGACCGGCGTGGCGCCTCGTGGCGTTGGGACTGCTGTCGTTCTTCACGGCGCTGTTGCCCTTCAACACCGCATATCCCGCATCGTCGATCGCCGCGGCCGACCGCTATCTCTACCTCGCCGTGCCCGGGGCCGCACTGGCCGCCGTCATGGGGCTCCACCAGCTGCTGCGGCAGTTCGGGCTCGTGGTGGCCACAGCACTGCTGGTGCCGATGATGTGGCTCGCGGGCGCGCGCGCGCACGAGTTCGCCAACGACGACGTGCTGTGGCGTTCGAGCCTCGCGGTCGACGACAGCAACGCCGTCGCACACCTCAACCTCGTCTACGACCTGCTGCAGCGGGGCCCGGCCGAACTCGCCACCGTGCAGCAGCACCTCGACGCGGCAGTGGCGGCGGCGCGCTACCCGGTTCACGAACTGCGGGCGCGGTTGCTGCTGGTGCGCATCCTGATGATGCAGGCGGACTACGCAGGCGCAGCCACACAGGCGCGGGCGGCCATCGTCGCGGCGACCGCACAACTCGCTCTGGAAACCGGGGAGACTCGTCGCCGCCAGGCGACCGAGCTCTTGCTCGGTGCGCATCTGAAGGCGTTCGAGCCGTTGCACCTGGTGGGGGACGAGGCGAGCGCGGCAGCGAGTCTCAGCGCGGCGCGGCAACTCGCGCCCGACCATCCGGATGTCGTCGCCTTCGGCGCCATGCGCGACCTGGCAGCGGTTGTGACCGGATTGCAGATGGCGGCGGCGCAGGGTGGCGCCGCGCGTCTCGCCGAGGACGATGTGCGCGCGGTCGCCATGGCACGCACGCTGCAGCAGGCGCTCGAGCGGCATGCATCGCATGCTGGTCTGCTGTGTGCCCTGGCGGCTTGGGAGCAGGCGCGCGATCGCGTGTTGCCGGCCCTTCGGTACTACCGGCAAGCCCAGGCGGCCGATCCGGACTGCGTCGAGGCATGGCTACGCGCCGCAAGGTTGCTGCGCGAACGCGAGAACTACGCCGAAGCCGCGCGCTACGCGCGCCAGGGCCTCGACCGTCGCCCCGATCCCGCGTTGCGTCAGGAGCTCGCACTGGCCCTCGTGGGGCAGGGCCAACTCGACGATGCGATCCTGCAGCTCGAGTCTTGCCTGCGCGTGAGGCCGCAAGACCAGGACACCGCGAGGGTGCTGTCCAACCTGTTGATCGGGCGCGCCTATGCACGGCTCGGCTCGGGCGCGGACCACGCCGAGGTGCACAAGATCGTCGAACGCGCGCTCGCGTACAACCCGAAGGAAGGCAGGGCGCACCTCGTGCTGGGGCGCATGGCGAAGGAGGAGCGGCTTTTCGCGGCGGCCGTCGAGGACCTGGAGATCGCTCACCGGCTGCTGCCCGATGTCGAGGACGCCCAGACGCTGTTGGCCGAGAGCCTCGCTGGGCTTGGCTACGACCGTCTGCTCCAGCGCGACGAGGACGGTGCGTGCGATGCATGGCTGCGCTGCGTTGCGGTGGCGCCGACGGACTACCAGACCGATGCGATCCGGCAGCAGATCACACGGATCTGGCAGCGCGCCGAGGCGCGCGGCATCGAGCGTCACCAGGCGGGCGACCGGCCGGGCGCGATCGCTGCCTTCCGGCGTTGCCTGCGGTGGGATCCGGATCAGCACTGGGTGGCGTGGCTGCTGGCGATCACCTTGCAGGACGACCCGGCGGTGGATCTCGACGAACTGGAGCAGTTGTGCCGCAAGGCCGTTGCGTGGCAGGAGCGCCACGGGCTCGACCGCAGCCAGCAGGTCTGCCTGCTGGCCGCGACGCTCGCCCGCCGCGGCAAGCACGAGGACGCGAAGACGGTGGCGAGCGAGTACCTGCGCGCACCAGAGACCGATGCGAAGCCGCAGGTCCTGGCAGCGCTGAAGCGGCTGGCCGACAGCTGACGGTCAGCTGTCGGCGTCGCCATTGCACGCGCGCGCGGGGATCGTTACGTTCGCCGCGCTGCGGCTTGGTCGGCTGCGGCTCTCCCGCGGTCGGTCGGGAGATTGCTTCTGTGGTTCTCTGCTGGGCTTCTCGTCGGTTGCGCCCTGGTCGGGCGCAGGGGGTGTTTCGTGGTACGCAAGGCAAGCGATATGGTCCTGCTGCTCGGTTCCCGTGGCCGGGTGCGCGGTCGCAGTGGTTCCAAGTTCGTCGACACGGTGCGTGGCATCGTGGCTGCCGTGTTCGGCCGCACGTCGTCGCGGCGGCGTGATGACATGCGTCCGCGCGCGCGCATGGTGCCGGGCTGGTGGGCCCTGGCCGCAGCGCTCACGTGTCTCGTCGGCGGGTTCTTTGCCGGCGATCATTTCGCGCGCGGCAAGGCTGCCACCGGAGCCGGGGAATCGGGACTACAAGCCAAGGGCACGGACCCGCGGGCGCCCGGCTTCGTTGACGAGGTCGATGCCCGTAAGTTGTCACGCGCCGCGTTCATCGTGTCCGCATACCCCACCCTTCCGCCAGCGGAGGCGAAGGCCAAGGCCAAGGCGCTCAGCGATCATCTGCGCGGCATGCAGTTGGACAAGGCACGTCCTTGCGAATACGCGGCCAAGGACGGCCCGCTCTGGGTGGTGGCTGTCTACTACGACGGGGACTCCGAGTTCGCCGCCACCCGGGACAAGCTGCGGCTGCTGCCGGCCGACGTTCCCGACGCCACGTTCGTGCAGCTGCGAAACACGGAAGCGGAGTGGCCAAAGGCCTGGCCGATTCGGTAGACTGCTCCGCCCATTTCCCTCCGCCCATCCTCAGCGCGGCTGCCGCCCTGCGGACCCGGTGGCCCTGGACTTCGGGCCGGCTCTTGTCGGCACCTGTTTCCGTCATGACGATCCACAGCAGTTTGAAGCTCTCCAGCTCCGCCGGTGGCCAGCGCAACGTCTGGACCCGCATGGAGCGCCTCGCGGCCTTGAAGAAGGCTGGGCGCTGGAAGGAAGGCGACCGTGTCGAGGGCCTGCGCAAGGTGCGCACTTCGTTCAAGGCCAAGGCCAAGAAGAAGGACGATGCACCAGCTGCCGACGGCAAGGTTGCGGCAGCCGCCGTCGCCGCTGCGCCCGCAGCTGCTGCTCCCGCCGCGAAGGCGCCTGCCGCGAAGGCCCCCGCCGCCAAAGCACCCGCCGCCAAAGCACCCGCCGCCAAGAAGTAGCCCCCGGTCGGGGCCTGTGAGGATCGCGCGTGGCTCAACCTGACCCCGGACTCAGTGACCGCGTCCGCGGCATCGAGCCCAGTGGCATCCGTCGCATCTTCGAACTCATGGCGACGATGCAGGACCCGATCAACCTTTCGATCGGGCAGCCGCACTACGATCCGCCCGAGGAACTCGTCGAGGCGGCGTGCCGCGCGATCCGCGATGGCAAGAACCGCTACACGGTCACCCAGGGTCTGCCCGAGTTCAACGCGCACGTGCTCCATGCAGTGGAGCAGCGCTACGGCCGGCGACCCGAGACGTGCCTGCTGACCGCGGGCGTCTCCGGCGGGCTCGTGTTGACGTTCCAGTGCCTGTTGAATCCAGGCGACGAGATCCTGCTGCCGGACCCCGGCTTCGTGATGTACCGGCACCTTGCGTCGCTGTGCGGTGCCACGGTCCGCTACTACGACCTCTATCCGATGGTGGAGGGCGGTCGCTTCGGCGTCGACCTCGGCGAGATCGAGCGTCTCTGCAGCGACCGCACCAAGATCGTCTTCGTCAATTCGCCGAGCAACCCGACCGGCGGCGTGCTCACGCGGGCGGAGATCGAGGGCATCTGCCGCATCGCCAACCGCCACTCCGCCTACGTCGTGAGCGACGAGATCTACGACTTCTTCTGCTACGTCGACGACTACAGCTCGCCCGTGAGCTACGCGGACCGCTGCATCCAGCTCGGCGGCTACAGCAAGACCTACGGCATCCCGGGTTGGCGCATGGGGTATGCAACCGGCCCCGCGAACGTGCTCGACACGATGAAGACGCTCCAGCAGTTCACGTTCGTCTGCGCGCCGGCCCCGTTCCAGTACGCGCTGCTCGAAGCGATGCCGCGCATCGATCTGTCGAAGCACTTCGCCGACTATCGGCGGAAACGGGACTTCGTCGCCAGCACGCTGCATCCAGTCTACGGCTTGCGGCCACCCGAGGGCGCGTTCTACGCCTTCCCTCGTCTGCCTCCCGGTGCCGACGGCAAGGCGTGCGACGGCACAGCGTTCCTGCAGGCGTCGCTGCAGCAGAAGCTGCTGATCGTGCCGGGCAAGTCGTTCTCGGCGCGCGACACGCACTTCCGCATCTCGTTCGCGGCCGAGGATGTGCTGCTGCGGGCCGGCATCGACGTGCTCAACGAACTGGCGCGCCAGTTCGCGTGAGGTTGCCGTGGACCTGAAGCGGGCGCTGCGGGATCTGGAGGCCAAGGCAGGCGAGCAGCCGGCGCGCGC
>JAYUCN010000020.1:0-2734 GCA_043740335.1 Planctomycetota bacterium | reverse complement strand
TCGCTGCCTTCCTTTTGCTGCGGGGTGTCGACACGCGCCCCTGGCGCCTGCGGTGGCGTGGGTTCCTGGGCGCGCAAAGCGACAGGGAGGGTGAAGCCGTGCAGCAAGACTGCCATGGCCAGCGGCACGCCTCTGCGCCCAACGCGGGCCCCGCCCGCAGCCTGACATGAGCCTCTGGCAGCCGAGCAATCGTGAACGGCGTTCACGATTCTCGGGTGCAGAGGCTCACCGCATCGGTTCAGCCCTGCGCGTGTAGTTCTCAAAACGCATGTACTCGCGGAAGAATCGCAACACGACCTCGCCCGTGGGTCCGTTGCGCTGTTTGGCGATGATGATCTGCGCCAGACCGGCATTCTGCTCGGTCGGTTTGTAGACCTCGTCGCGATGCAGCAGGACGATCACGTCGGCATCCTGCTCGATGGCCCCCGATTCGCGGAGGTCGCTCATGCGGGGGCGATGATCATCGCGGTTCTCGACGTCGCGATTCAACTGTGAGAGTGCGACGACGGGTATCGCCAGTTCGCGGGCGATGCCCTTCAGCCCGCGCGAGATCGCCGAGATCTCCTGTTGCCGACTCTCGACGCGCCCGCCCACCGACATGAGCTGCAGGTAGTCGACGACGACCATCTGGATGCCGTGCTTCTGCTTCAACCGGCGGCATTTCGCCCGCAGCTGCGTGATCGTGATGCCCGGCGAGTCGTCGACGAAGATCGGCGTTTCGTAGAGGCGCGCGGCCTCGTCCTGCAGGCGCTTGTACTGCTGGTCGGTGATGCGACCCTTGCGCATCGCCTGGCCGTCGATCTGGGCTCGGCAACACAGCATGTTCTGGATCACCTGCTGGTTCGACATCTCGAGCGAGAAGAACGCGACCTGCGCACCGTGGCTCGCGACGCGTTCGGTCAGGTTCAAGGCGAGGCTCGTCTTGCCCATCGACGGGCGCGCCGCGACGACGATGAGTTCGCCGGCCTGCAGACCTCCGGTCAGGTCGTCGAAGTCGTAGAAGTCGGTGCCGAGGCCCGTCAGGCGGCCTTCCCGTTCGCGCAGACGATCGATGCGCTCGAACGTGGTCTGCAGCACGGTGCTGATGCTGACGGCGTCGCCCGCCTTGTCCATGCGCGAGATCTCGAAGATCTGCCGCTCGGCTTCGTCCAGCAGCGACTTGGCATCCAGCTCGTTGTCGTAGGCGCGGCGCGCGACGTCCAGGCACGTCTCGAGCAGGCGCCGCTGGATGGCCTTCTCCCGCACGATCTCGGCGTGGTAGACGATGCCAGCGGCAGTGACGACACTCTCCACGAGGTCGAGCAGCTGCTCGTGCCCGCCGACCTCAGCCAACCGGCCGACGCGCGACAACTCCTCGCCCACCACGATCGGGTCGGTGGCGTGACGACCGTTGAAGGAGGCGATCACCGACTCGAAGATGAGCTGGTGCCGGGGCAGATAGAAGTCATCGGCGCGCAGGAACGTGACGTCGGCGACTGCGTCGCTGTGCAAAAGCAACGCGCCCAGTACGGAACGCTCCGCTTCGAGGCTCTGCGGCACCCCACGCCCTTCGAACGTCTGCTTGAAGTCGACCATGCGGAAACCGCCCCAGTCATCCTTAGCAGGCCGTTCTGGGGGTGCAAGACAGCTCACTGTGGAGTCGATGTGGGAACCAGTGGAGGACCTGGGGACGACGCCTCGCCGGGGCCGCCCACCATGGCTTCCGTGCCGGGCCGAAGCGCGCCACAGATTTCCGACGAAGGTGTGCAGGCGGCGACTACGGACCCAGCACCCGCCCCTGGGACGCGTCGCCTTCGAGCGCGACGACGCCGCGCGCCGCGAGTTCGCTGAGCAGTTCGAGGGCACGCGCGTAGTCGATGCGCAGCTTGCGTTGCAGCATGGTGGCGCTGGCGCGCCGCGCCCCGGTCACCAGCTCGATGGCTTCCGCGATCAGGCCCTCGTCGATCCCCGCATCGAAGAGCCCCTGCTGGCGACCGGTGGCCCGGCCCTGCGGCTCTTCGATCGTCCGGGTCTCGCCAGCTGGAGTGGCCTCGCGCCACGGCGGTGGCACCGCTGGCCGCGGAATCTGCACGAGCGGCTCGACTGCCTCCACTGCGGGCTCAACTGCGGGCTCAACTGCGGGCTCAACTGTGGGCTCCACCATGTGCTCCCCTGTGGGCGCATCGGCCGGAGTCAGGTCGGTCGGATTGGCTGACGCCGCGTCCTCGTCGTGTCCCGTCGGCGCGAACGGATCCGCTGCCGATGCAGGAATGGTCGCGGGCTCCTTCGCTGCACTGGCCGCAAGGGGCTCGGCGGCGACGTTCTCGGGGTAGTCGATTTCTTCGTTGTCCGGTGCGATTGGCACCCAATCGTCGGCCGCGAAGGCGGACTCGGACCGCGACGGGTCCCGTTCGCGTCGACGCTCGAAGTAGGAACGTCGGCCCGGCTCGGGCCGCTGTACGTCGTCCTCGGGCAACGGCACGTCGTCACTGTCCAGGGCCTCACTGTCCGGTGCCTCACTGTCGACCGCCTCGACGGGTACTGCCGGGACAGACTCGACGAAGGGGGGCGGCGCAGCGCGTTCCAGCTCGGCCGCGGCCGCAGGTACCGCCCCGATTGCGGACACCCCGATCGCCAAGGACACGGGTGCTGGCGTTGCCAGCGCCGACGCCAGGGGAGTCGCTGACGGCACCGCACTCTGCGCGAGACCGCGCAGGTAGTCGGTCACCGCGACTTCGACCCCGGCGTCGGCCGG
>JAYUCN010000019.1:0-2734 GCA_043740335.1 Planctomycetota bacterium | reverse complement strand
CAGCTTGACCTGGTCGGGGAACGTGCTGCGACGCAGCCAGTCTTCGTCGTGACTGCCCATGTCGAGCGCGCAGGCCGCGAGCGAGACGCCGCTGGCGGCGATGCAGGCGGCGAGTTCGGGGTTCGCTGTTCGCACAGCGGCCAGTCCGCCCAGGTCCAGGTGCCCGAGGATCGATGTGGGGCTGTGCCACGGTTGGTCACCGTGATGGAACAGCACGGGAATGATCGGTGGCAGTGCGTCACTGTCGGGGTGCTCGGCCGTCCAGATCTCCCACACGACCAGCGAGTAGCGGAGGACCTGCAACACGAGGCCGGGTTTGTCTTTCGACTTGTGTTCCGGCAGGAGGATCAGCACGAAGGCGTGATCGCGCAGCCGCACCGAGTAGTACAGGTCGGGGTAGTGGTTCCTCAGCGCGGCATCGGTGAGTTTGGTCGAGTGCTGGGTCAGGGTGGACCAATCGATGGCTTTCGCCAACAGCGGCGGCAGGACCGCCTGGAACAACGCCGCTGCATTGGCCAGGTCCGCGAAGGTGCGGTGGAAGATGCTGTCGTGATGGGATGCCACACGACAGGTGGAATGAAAGCGGTCGATTCCGACAGAAAATGTCGGCGCGCTCGCGGTTCGTCGACTCGAAAGCCATCGTGGGCTCGTTCGCACTAAATGACCGACGCCGTCCAGCTCAGGAAACATCAGCCTTGCGCGGTTTCGACAAGGCTTTGGATTGACTCGGGCCTTGACCGGTCGGAGCCGCGACGAGCGTCGACGTGACCCACCGCGCCCAGCCGGTCGGCACGTTCAAGCTGCTCTTCTCCGCATCATGAGGAGGGGTCGCGAGCACTGGGTTTGCGTGACGGTCCCCCGGGCCGAACAGCAGGGCATTGCCTTGCGGCCCCTTCAGGGAGGGGTGCGTGCCAGCTCGCGCCAGGAATGCAGCCGCAACGCGACCGCGGCACTGCCAGCAATGCGGATGAACTCGAGGCGAATGTGCGCGATCGGCGACAACGATGCATGGCCTTTCTCATCGGCGCACCCATGCACAGGCCCGACCAGCGATCCCAGCGTGTCTGCAGCGCGAGCAGTGCCAGCATGCTTGACAGCGTGACCCACGCGTACTGGGTCGAGGTACCCAGTGGTGTTGGAACCGCACCATGAGCGCTGGCCAGAACAGGAGCACGGCGTCCGCGGTGACGACCCATGAACGCATCCTTGGTGCGAGTGTCGAACCCTGGAGCAGTCGCCGGACGATGCGCAGCACGGCTATCTGGGCCAGGAACCCGAGCCCGATCTCCCAACCGAGTTGCGGTCCCCCCGACACACCGCAAACCCGGCGATGGTCAGCTTGGGCAGCACCATGGTCTGATCGACGAACGGTTGCCAGACAAAGGCGGCGAACGCCGCGGGTCCTTCACGGAACGCCATCCAGCCGGGGACCAGCGCGTCCCAGTAGTCGTCGATCGGCAGTGGCGCGTAGACCCAAAAAGGCCAACACCGCCGCCAACCCGATGGGCGGCCAGACCAGCCACGGCCAACGCGTCTCTGCGGCTGCTGGAGATGTTGCGTCGGTCATGGCGCGGCGTCTGGTGATGCGCAGCTTGTCGTCATCGCACGATCTTCAGTGCTTGCTCGAGCTCCTCGTCGCGCCCGGCCAGCACGCCGGCGCGCGTCGGTTGCACGAGCACGTCGGGCTCGGTGCCGCGACCTTCGATCAGTTGGCCCTTGGGTCCGTAGACGCGCATCGTGCAGAAGCCGACGACGACGCCACTGTGATGCAGCGTCACGCAGGGTCGCGGCGCGCCGCTGCCACCACCGGTCGGGCGGCCGACGAAGGTGACGTCCGGATGAAGGTCGTCGAGGCATCGGCACAGGTTGTCGGTGACGCTGAACGAGCCTTCGTCGATGAGCACGACGAGCTGCCCGGCGAAACGCAGTGGCGTGCCTTGCACAGCCAGTCGGTGGAAGCCGGGCTTCGGCCAGCCGAACAGGCCGCGGCTCGCGAGTCCGTAGTAGACGGAGTCGGGTGGCAGCAGGCAGGCAGCGACCTCCATGCCGAGCAGGTCGGTGCCGCCGCCGTTGCCGCGCAGGTCGAGCACGAGCGCGCGGCAGCCGTCGGCATCGGCGAACGCGGCGCGGATCGCAGCGGTGTCGTTGGCGAGCAGGGCCGGTCGGTCGGCGGGGCGGGCCGCCGCCCAGGCCTTCTCGTCGGCGAGCGCGAAGGTCGGAATGCGCACGTAGGCGATGCCATCGGCGAGGCGCCGGCTCTCGACCGCGGTCGCGTGTGGTTCGGCCTCGGGGTGATGGGCCGCTGCCGCCGCCTCGACGATCGCCTCCGAACCGTCGCCGCGCCGCACCTTGTAGCGTGTTGGATCACTGTCGTGGAACACGACTCTGGGCAGTGCCCACCGGCGCCGGCCACCGTTCGTCGACGCGTTCGTGCGTCGTTCGACCGCTTCGATGCATTGCGCGACAGGTACGCCGTCGACCGCGAGCAGGAGATCGCCGCGCACGAGGTCCACGGGTGCATTCGTCCACGCCGGCAGCACGGCATCGACCATGAGGCCTTCGTCCGTGTCGACGACCGTGAATGGCCAGCGCCGGAACGGCCGGTTCTCCTTGCCGGTCCACTGCACGAAGGCGTGTCCATCCTGCAGAGCGGCCGTGAACTCGCGCACGAGACCCACGAACGCACCGCCGTCGTGCACGTCGTCGAGGCGCGCGATCAGCGCTGTCGCAAGGG
>JAYUCN010000018.1:0-6682 GCA_043740335.1 Planctomycetota bacterium | reverse complement strand
GACAAGTTCCGCGACGAGATCCGCCCGCGCTTCGGTCTGATGCGGGGACGCGAGTTCATCATGATGGACGCGTACTCGTTCGACGCGGACCAGGCTGGCCTCGATGCCGCCTACCAGAAGATGCGCAACGCGTACTGCCGCATCTTCGAGCGCTGCGGGTTGCGCTACACGGTCGTGCAGGCCGACTCGGGCGCGATCGGCGGGGCAGGCAGCGAGGAGTTCATGGTCATCGCCGATTCGGGCGAGGACTCGATCCTGTTCTGCGAGAGCAGCGGCTACGCGGCGAACGTCGAGAAGGCGACGAGCAAGCTGCCTGAAGCGCCGTCCGGTGGCGAGGTGCGCGCGATGAGCAAGCACAGCACGCCCGGCGTGAAGACGGTGGCGCAGCTCGAAGCGTTCTTCCCGGGCTGGGCAGCGAGCCGCATGGCGAAGACCTTGCTCTACAAGGTCACGTGGAAGAACAAGGAGACGGTCGTCGCCGTGATGATGCGCGGCGATCTCGAGATCAACGAGGTGAAGCTCGTGAACTCGATGGATGCGCTGTCGGTGCGGCTCGCGACCGACGAGGAGATCAAGGCGGCGACTGGCGCTGACACGGGGTTCGCGGGGCCGGTGGGTCTCAGCGACAAGGTGCCGCTGCTCGCCGACGAATCGCTGCGCGATCGCACCAACCTGCTGACGGGTTGCAACGAGACGGGGTTCCACTGCCTCGACGTGAACCTCGGCCGCGACTGCCGCATGCCGTCGTGGAAGGAGGTTCGCATGGCGCGCGTTGGCGAAGGGTGTCCGCTCAGCGGTGTGCCGCTGCAGCAGGCGCGCGGCATCGAGGTCGGCCACATCTTCAAGCTCGGCACGAAGTATTCGAAGCCGATGGGGGCGACGTTCATGGACCAGGGCGGCAAGCCGTTGCCGTTCGTCATGGGCTGCTACGGCATCGGTGTGTCGCGCACGCCGGCGGCGGCGGTCGAACAGAACTTTGACGCCTTGGGCATCGTCTGGCCCGTGTCGATCGCGCCGTTCGAGTGTGTGGTCGCGGTGCTGGACGGCAAGCGCGATGAGCAGAACGCGCTCGCCGAGAAGTTGTATGCGGAGCTGAAGGCTGCGGGTGTGGACGTGTGTCTCGACGATCGCCCGCTGAGTCCGGGCGCGAAGTTCAAGGACCTCGAGCTCATTGGCATGCCGGTGCAGGTGTTCGTCGGAAGAAAGGCTGCGGAGGGCGGCGTCGAGTTCCTCGTGCGTCGCGGGATGTTGAAGAGCGAGTGCGCGGCGAGCGAGGCGAAGGCCAAAGTGCTCGCGGCGCTCGGGCGGTGAGGGCGCGCGCGGTTGGCGGGTTGCGGTGACTGACGGCGCGCCGTAGCCTTCGAGTCGACTCGAACTTCACCGCCACTGCCCGACATGCCCACCTCCGGCCTTGCACTGCCAGCAACCCTTCGCGTCGACGAGAGACGCGCGCTCACGGGCTACGTGGCGTTCCTGCAGCGGCGTTTCGGCAATCGCATCCGCGACCTGCGGCTGTTCGGTTCGCGTGCGCGCGGCGAGGGCCACGAAGAGTCGGATCTCGACGTACTGGTCGTGATCGACGGACTCACGACCAAGGAGCGGCGCGAAGTCTGGGAGTACTCCGGCGACCTGCTGCTGGCCCATGAAGTGATGGTCGGCGGTCTGGCGACTTCGACCGCCGACTGGCAACAGCTGCGCGACATGGGCCGCAGGATCGTTCGCGAGATCGAACGCGACGGGATTCCGCTGTGACCGCGGCCGACCCGAACCGGCTGGTCGCCGAGGAATTGGCGCGCGCCGAGCAGGCGGTGCAGGCCGCCGCGAATCTCCTGGCGGGCAACCTGCTGGCCGATGCCATCTCCCGCGCGTACTACGGCGCGTTCCACTTCGTGCAGGCACTGCTGCAGAGCCGGGGGATCGAGACCAGGACGCATCTTGGCGCGATCCACCTCTTCGGGCGCGAGTTCGTCAACACGGGAAAGCTCAAGGCCACCTACACCCGGTTGCTCGCGAGCTTGCAGCGGCAACGCGAACTCGCCGACTACAACGCCGCGGTGAGTTTCGATCCCGAAGACGTGCGCGACCACCTCGATCAGGTCCGCGGATTCGGCAAGGACGCGCGCGAACTGTTGCGCAGCGAAGGTCACCAGGTCTGAGGCGTTGCAGCCACGCACGATGCGCATGGGCCTGGACAGCGTCGAACTCGTGATGGAGATCGAGGAGTTCTTCGAGATCTCCATCCCAGATGAGGACGCCGCGACGATGCGGACGGTGGGCGACGTCACGAACTACGTGACGCAGGCGCTCGCCGACCTTGGTCGCCCTCGACCCCGCGAGGTGGTCTTCGAGCAGGTCTGCGGGGTCACCTGCGAGCAGTGCGGCACGACCCGCGACCAGCTCACTGAGGACACGAGCTTCGTCAACGACCTCGGCATCGACTGACGCCGCTCTGGCTGTTCAGAGACCGAACACGCTGCGCGCCGTCTCGAGCGGTACGAGTTCGGCGCCCATGTCCTTCGCCAGCTTGTAGTCCGCGAGCTCGTGCAAGGGCGTGAAGCCGTCCTGCGTTTCGTTGATTGGAGGGTGGCCCAGGATCACGGTGTCGACGCCCGGCGCCATCTTGTCCGCAACGACGTAGCCCTTGGCCCTGAGTTGGGCGGCGAGTCCGTCCTTGTTCAACGGCGCAGTGAAGCGGCCCGTGAGGTAGATGCAGCGATGCGTTGGTTGCGGCGACGCGCAGCCGACCAAGACGCCAACGAGAAGCAACGCGAGGGTTCGTAGGCGCATGCACACAGGCGGCCTCAGGCTTGTCAAGGACACCCCATCAAGCGGTCGGCGATGGAACGCGTCCGATCCTGGAGGGAATGCGACTCGGGTCTCGGCCGGTTCACCATTCCCATGATGGTGGACATGTGCCTTTCCGAGTCCGTCACGGCTGGCAATAGTACTGTCATGTTTCGCACGTCAGTCGGCACCGTTCTCTCGCTCTCGCTCCTGCTCCATGCCATCCCGCTCGCGGCACAGGCCGAAGGCAACGGCCTCGAGGTGAAGCCCGACCCCGAGAACGTCGTCGCGAGCCGCTTGCCCGGCAAGTGGCGACTCGACGCCGAGCTGAACAAGCGTCGCGACTTCCGAGTGTCGGTGACAGCCTCGAGTTCCGTGACGACAGCAAGGTCATCACGAGGGTGCCGAAGAGGTTCGCCGACAAGCTGCGCGATCGCCGCATTGCGCTCGCCGGCACGATGGTCCTGCGCGGCGCCGAGCATGCGTTCCTGCTCACGGAGCTCGCCGGCAATCCGTGCATCGTCTGGTTCCGCGAACGCGATGGCGACCCGATGGGCGACGTCGAGTCGTTCAACGTCATTCTGGCGCGCGCCAAAGCACGCGAGGCGGACCTGTTGTTCGTCGGCGGCGACAGCAACAACCAGCCCTTCGCCGCCTACGCGCGCGACACCAAGGGCATGGCGATCCTGACGCCCGCCGCTGCCGTGACCGAGATGGTCCGGCTGCTGGAAGCCGGCAAGACGCTCGAGTTCGTACAGGAGTGATTGCGTGCCTGACGAGATCGCGGAACTGGCCAGGAATGGTCGGACCGCGCAGAAGCTCGCGAAGTCGATCGACGAGCTGCCTGAGCGGCGCAAGCAGATCGTCGAAATGCTGCTGCAGGTTGCCAAGGAGGAGCCGACCCTGAACGAAGCGTGCGACGAAGCAACCTGGGCGGTCGAAATGAAACCGGGCAAGGTGCATCTCAAGCGCGTTGGCCAACGGTGGTACATGTGCAACCACTGACCGCAGCAGAGTCGCGGGCTCGTGCGAAGCACGTGCGCGTGCGATGATGTCGGAACGCCGATGCGTTCGCTCCGCACGATCCTGCTCGCTCTGCTCGCACCACCCGCGTTCGTGGCGATCGCCCTGCAGCGCGGCTACGACCCCGTCGCCGCCGAGGCGCAGGCACCGCTGATCCATCGCGAACAGGGCTACGTCGGCTCGGCGGCGTGTGCAGTCTGCCATCCGGACCACCACACGTCCTGGCGTCGCACCTTCCACGCCACGATGACGCAGCGAGCCTCGCCCGCGACCGTGCAGGGCGAGTTCGATGGTCGCACGGTCCGCTACGGCCGCGACGCGGTGCGACCCTTCCGCAACGGCGAACGATTCTGCATGGAGCTGCCCGCGGCGAATGGCGAGAAGCGGGTCGCCGACATCGCGCTCACCGTCGGCTCGCGTCGCTACCAGCAGTACTTCGAACGGCAAGAGCGTGGCGACGGCTTCGCGTTCGTGCGCCTGCCGATCCTCTGGCACAACGCGCTGCAGCGCTGGCTGCCGCTCGAGACCGTGTTCCTCGGCCCCGATGCAGAAGGCCTTGGTCACAACGCCTCCGTCTGGAACGAGAACTGCATCTTCTGCCACAACACGGGCCCGATGCCGCGACTGCTACATCAGAGGGACGCGGCGCGCCTCATCGACGGCAGTCGGTTCGATTCCGAAGTCGGCGAACTCGGCATCGCCTGCGAAAGCTGCCACGGACCAGGAGGACAGCACGCGGCGTCCAAGCGGAGCCCTTTGGCTCGCATGAGCGGTTTGGACAACTACCTGATCGTCGATCCGAAGCAGCTCGATCAGGAGCGCGCGGTCGGGCTGTGCGGACAATGCCATGGCGCGCGGTTGCCCGAGCCGCTGTCGCGCATGGATGCGTGGTTCACGACGGGGCCGACGTTCCGCGCCGGCGACCGGCTCGCCGACCACGTGGCGCCGATCCGCAGGGACACACCCGTGCGCGGCGGTGGCGATCCGGAACTGTTCGCGCTGCGCTTCTGGGGCGATGGCACACCCAGGCTCACGGCCTACGAGTACCAGGGCGTCACCGCGTCGAAGTGCTACCTCGGCGGCAAGCTGACCTGCCAGAGCTGCCATGCGATGCACGCCGGCGATCCGCGCGGACAGCTGCGTCCCGATCGCGCGGGCAACGCGCTCTGCACGCAGTGCCACGCTGCGATCGCGCGCGACGTGCAGGCGCACACGCATCACGCCCCCGACGGTTCGGGCTCGTCGTGCGTCGCGTGCCACATGCCGAAGATCGTCTTCGGCATCCTCGAAGTGCATCGCAGCCACCGCATCGACAGCCCCGATCCCGCGCGCGACGCCGCGGCCGGCAGGCCGCACGCGTGTACCCTGTGCCACCTCGATCAGAACCTCGCCTGGTCGGCCTCCGCGATGCGGCGCTGGTGGGGCGTGCGCTACCAGGATCCCGTGCGCCGCGCCGATGGGGCCCCACTCGAACTCGCCGACGCGGCTGCCAACCTGTTCGCGGGCGACGCGGCCGCGCGCGCCGTTGCCGCGAAGGCCTTCGGCGAACCTGGCGTCGTCTATGGGCGCGATCACGAGGCGGCCGTGCGCGCGTGGCTCGCGGTGACGATGGGGGATGGCTATCCGAGCGTGCGCTTCCTCGCGCAACGCAGTCTGCGGGCGATCGAGAGTCGTTCCCCGTACGGCATCGAGGCACTGCTGAAGGACGTCGACCACACGGCGGGTCCCGATGCGCGCCGTCGCGATGTCTTCGCGCTGCTCGATGGCATCGCGACCGGGGCGAAGGGCCGCGCCGCCGTCCCCGCCACGACGGCACTGCTCGGCGTCGACTTCCGGCTCGATCTTCCGGCCGTGATCCGCCTCACCGACCTGCAGGGTCGCAACCTCATCGCGATCGGCGAATGAACGACACTTCTCCACGCACGGCACTCTGCACGGGTCTCTGGGTGCTCGCGATCTCGCTGCCGCTCGGGCTCACGCTCGAAGCGCTGCACGCGATGAAGGTGCAGGTCTACTTCGGCAGCGCGCTGCGTAGAGAGCTGTGGACGCTGGCGCACGCGCACGGCAACCTGCTCGGCATTCTCTGTCTCGCGGTGGCGGCTCTCGGTCCACGGCTGCTGTCCGATCCTGCGCGTCTTCGTCGTGTCGAGAAACTGCTCGCGATCGGTGCGGTGCTGATGCCGCTCGGCTTCCTGCTCGGTGGCGTGCTCAACAGCGAAGGCGACCCGTCGCTCGGCATCCTGCTCGTGCCGATCGGTGGCGTGCTCGTGTTCGTGGCGCTCGTGCTCGCGGGCCGCGCTGCCATGACGAAGCCCTGACGAGTTCGGGAATCAGGTGAAGATCAACTTCGCCGCCGCGATCACGAGCACGATCGCGAGCACCTGGCGCAGCCTCGGCACCGGCAGTCGTCGCACGCCGAGATGGCTGCCGAGCAGACCGCCGACCCCCACGGCGGCGAGCCAGAGCATCAACGAGGTCGTGTCCGGCAGCTCGCTGACGCTGGCCACGTTGCCGGCGAAGCCGGCGATGGAGTTCGCGAGGATGAACGCGGCGGAGACGCCAGCCGTGGTCCGCGTGCCCGCCCAGCCGAGCGTGAGCAGCAGCGGTGACAGGAAGATGCCGCCGCCGGTGCCCGTGAGTCCCGACAACAGGCCGATGCCCGCGCCGAGAAGGGCGGGCACCAGCGGCGGGCGCCGGACTTCCTGTTCCCCGGCGACGCTCGCTCGCCTTGCGGAACGGAAGAGCTGCACGGCCGCTGGCAGGAGCACGAGCCCGACTACGATCTTGTAGACGTGACCCGGCAAGGCGAGAGCGCCGCCGAGGAACGCGAACGGAACCGACGTGATGGCGAGCGGCCAGAACACGCGCCACACGA
>JAYUCN010000017.1:0-2737 GCA_043740335.1 Planctomycetota bacterium | reverse complement strand
ACGAGCTCGTGGCCGAGGCACTCGGCAAGGTCCTCGACGCGCGATAGGTGCGAGCATCGCCGCGAGCCGCTGCCTCAGCTCGGCATCGTCGCGGCTCGCACGATGCCACAGCGACGTGGTTTCGGCTATGGTGACCAGGGTGGAACGTCCGCCCAACTTCCTCGACGAGCAAGAGACTCTGGCCCAGGAGGTCACTGAGATGCAGAGCCTTCTGCCAGGCGAGCGCATGGCGCTGTTCTGCTCCATCATGCGCATGATCGACAACGTGTGGGCGTCACTGCCCTTCGAGGAGAAGTGGCGCCGCCTGAAGTTGGCCCAGCAGATCGACGGTCCACGACCAGAACCGTGGTGGATGGGCCTGAAGGCGGAGGCGCGACCGTGAACGGTCTCGACGACGTCTCGACGGCGATCGACCACAATGCCAGAAACAACATGCTGCGCCTCACTGCTCGGTTCGCCATCGCCCTGCTCGCCGCCTGCCACACGGCAACCGCGCCGCGCGCGCCCGAGTTCTTCCCAGCACCGCCCGGGCCGCTGCAAGCGTTGCCGTTCTCGGAGGCCGTCGCGGCGAACGGACTGCTGTTCGTCGCCGGCCAGGTCGGCAACCTGCCGGGCACGCTCGAGCTCGCGCCGGGCGGCATCCAGGCGGAAGCGAAGCAGGCGCTCGCGAACCTAGAGGCCGTGCTCGAACGCCACGGCTGCTCGCTGCGCGACGTCGTGAAGTGCACCGTGTTCCTCGCCGACATCGCCGAATGGCCGGCGTTCAACGAAGCGTACCGGCAGGTCTTCCACGCCCCGTTCCCGGCGCGCAGTGCGCTCGCAGCGAGCGGGCTCGCGCTGCGCGCGCGCGTCGAGGTCGAGTGCTTCGCGGTGTTGCCGTCCGCGCGGTAGCGACCCAAGGTCGTGATGACCTCGGTTGGTACTGGTCGCGCGACAACGGTTCCGCCGTGGTCCCGAGTGCCCGTGCCCGCACCATTGCATCAGGCGCGCCCGCGCATCGCGTCCTGATGATCGACGACGGCACACAGGCCGTCACCGTCGTCACCAGTTCGCGAGGCGTGCCACGCAGCGGCTCGCACCGGGCTGCGAACCAGCGCCTGGCCGCATCCTCGTCGCTGCCGATCCGCGCGTTCAGGCTTCGGAACAGCCGGACGAACAGCAGCGCCAGTTCCCCTTCCTTGCCGTCGGGGGCGACCTGCCGTGCCCTGCGCAGCCGCGAGGCCGATGCAGCGCCGACGCCGAGGACAGCCGCCAGCTCCTGTTGCGAGAGATCGAGCCCGTCGGCGGCGCGGAGTACGGCCTTGGTGAGGACGGCGGCCAGGTCGGGAGTGGGAGTGCGGCGTGGGTGCGCCACCTTGCACCTGAGAGAATCACCGAGAGCATTGGTCGTGCCAGTGCCCTCCCTCGGCTGCCTCAGCGGTCGTGCGTCGCGGCAACCGACTTCGGGGCCGCTCGGAAGCGGCCGCAATTGACCTCGCTCCGGCAAGTGGCCAGACTGCTTGCCGATGTCGCGGATCGCACTCGCCAAACTTGGACTGCTCGCGGTCGTCGCCGTCGAGTGGTTCGCGCTCCAGCAGCCCGCGGTCTGGTGGGTGATGGCCTCGACCGTGCTCGCGGCGGTCGCGTTCATGGCACGTACCGTCATGTCCATGCGCACGCAATGGCTCGTGCCGACCGTGTTCCGCGGTGCTGCCACCGGCAACCAGCTCGCGCTCACGTTCGACGACGGTCCCGATCCCGTGTTCACGCCGCAGGTCCTCGATCTGTTGCGCGAGCACGGCCAGAAGGCCACCTTCTTCATGGTCGGCAGCCGCGCCGAGGCGCACCCGGAGCTCGTGCGCCGCGTGCGCGACGAGGGCCATGAGATCGGCTCGCACACCTACACCCACTGCGACAACTTCCACTTCCTGTCACCGCGAGCGATGGTCGCCGAGATCCAAGGTGGCATCGACGCCTTGCAGGCGACGAGCGGGGCTCTGCCCGCCGCCTTCCGACCGCCGCTCGGCCTGCGCGTGCCCAACCTCGGCCGCGCGCTCGCCACCCTGCCGCAGCGTCCCACCTGTTTCACGTGGACGGAACGTGGCCTCGACGCGATCGGCACGCCCACCAAGGACATCGTCGCGCGCCTGCGTCCCGCGTTGACCGCCGGTTCGATCCTGCTGCTGCACGACGGTACCGGGCTTGGCGGCACCGCCGACCGCGCGCCCACCGTGCAAGCACTGCGCGAGTTGTTGCCGATGATCAAGGAGCGGCGACTTCGTTGTGTGCGCCTGGACGAACTGCGGCTCAGCGATCCTGCCGTCGAGACCGACCGTGAGGAACAGCGTGGCAGCAGTGCTGTACCTGCCGACGCGTCATCGATTGCCACCGGCAAGCGGACCTCATCGTTCGGTGCCGTTCTGCTGAAGGTCCTGCTCGGCAGCGTGTGCCTCGCCTACCCCTTCCTGGTCTGGTTCGGCCTCGAGCACGAGAGCCCGCGCCTCCTCGCCGTCGTGCTGTTGGCGGTCATGGTGCCAGCCGCGATGGTGCGCATGCGACGCCATCACCGCGCGAACATGGCCGGCCTTGCGGCGGCGCCGCTGGTCACGGTTGGGGGACTCGTGCTGTCGGCATGGCTCGACTCCGCGGGGTTCCTGCTCGTGGTTCCCGTGGTCATCAGTGCGGCCTTCTTGTGGGCCTTCGGTACTTCGTTGCGGGCCGGTGCCATGCCGATGGTCGAACGCTTCGCGCGCCTGCA
>JAYUCN010000016.1:0-2739 GCA_043740335.1 Planctomycetota bacterium | reverse complement strand
CCATCGAGTCGCACTCGCGAAGCCCGGCAGGTAGAGGTCGGGCGCTGCCGCGACCGGTTCGATGCGATGGATCGTCACTTCGGCGACGGGGTTGCCCGCCGCGTCGACGACGCGCACGGGCACCCGCCACGGCGGTGGCAGCCGCAGCCGTTCGGCGAGGTTCGCCGCCGTCGACCAGACCAGCCGGTCGCGCACGAAGAAGCGCACGCTGGTAGCGGCTGGCAGCGGCGGCACATCAATGCAGCCATCGGCGGCGATCGCGAGTTCGGGCACGACGGCGGCGCTGCCGGCGACGACGATCTGCACCCGCAGTGTTCCGTACTCGCGCCAGGCCCCAGTGCCTTCGATCCGCCACGAAGTGGGCGCCTTCTTGGCACCGAGACGCAGCTCGGCGAACGTCGACTGCGGCACCAACACGTCGCCCACGCACGCCCCGTCCGCCGTCGCCTGCACGGCCCACGCACAGTAGGACCGCGTCGGCAGCAACAGCACGCGGAACCGACCGTCGACGTCCGTCGTCGCGCGCGCGACGTGGTCGTCCCACGGATCCAACGCGTGCGGCACCGCGCTGACGAACGTCACCTCCGCACCCGCCGCGGGTTTGCCGCCGGCGTCGAGCACGCGCCCCGGGTGGGCGACGAGTGGCAGCCCCGGTTCCTGCGCGAGAAGGCAGGGCAGCAACCCGAGCATCACCGTTCGCGCCGAACACCGCGGCCTGTTCATCGGAGCACGATCTCCGTTTTGTCCTCGCCCGCCACCAGATACTCCTCGGCAGATCGGCGCTCGGCAATGCCGGCTTGGAAGTCGATGCGCAACTGCGGCTGCACCAGGAACGGCAGGACCGCGCGCCCGTCGGCGTCGGTGCGCTGGCGCAGCATCGACCAGATCCCGATGTGGTAGCCGACGTCGCACATGAACGACTGTTCGGCATCCCCGCCTCCGCCCCACGACGCCCCACTCGACGTGAACCGTGCACCCGCAACAGGCTTGCCGTCGCCGTCGACGACGCGCACGACCATGTGGTCCATCGGCACCAGATGCAGGACCTGGGGCGGCATGCTCGGCACGATCTCGAGCACGGCCTTGGCCCACGTGTCATCGTGCACCGCGAGCACGAGCCACGTGCCCGGCATCGTTGGCAGCACGAGCTGGCCGCTGCCGTTGGCCTCGGCCTGCATCGCGAGTCCAGGCTGCACGAACGCGGCCCCGCGCAGTGGCGTGCAGACGACGGCCGCCCCCATCGCCGGTCCGGCCGTCGCATCGAGCAGTTGCAGGCGCAGGGGCACGAGCCGCCGCAGGTCGAGACCTTGTGCAGCGGTCACCGCCATCGGCGGCAGCACCATCGTGCGCGCGAGCACGGCCTTGCGAAACGGATCGTCGGGCGCCAACACCGGGAGTTGACCAGGCACGTAGAGGGCCTCGAGTTCAAACTTGGGCATCGCGTTCTGCACCACGAAGCTGCCGTCCGCTGCGACCGGCGACGCCACGTAGTCCATCACCGAAGTGAACGAGTTCGCACCATGCGGCACCTGCAGGATCGCCACGCAGCGCAGCCCCGCTGGCAGGCGACCTGCGGCCGTCGTCAAGACGCCGCGCTGCGACTCCTTCGGCGCGAGCGTTAACGTGAGCACGTTGTCCTTCGCGTCCGGCGGCGGGATCGCGTCCAGGACCCCATCGTGGAACGGCTGCTCGCCAAACCCCGAGACGCTTTCGCCGAAGCCCGCCTTGCCCGCCACGAACACCATCGCCGGATAGCCGACACCACGGAACGGATCGGAGCGGTGCGCCACCAGCAGTTCGGCCTCGCCTTCGGCGTCGGTGACGGCCAGCTCGTAGCGATTGCCGTCGCGCTCGGCGCCGAACGGCGTGTCGGCGCCCGGCCAGACGGACACCAGGCGCTGCAGCGAGGCGAGCGGCAGGCCCTTGCCAGCGCCATCGACGACGTGCACGCGCACGGTCTGCGGTGCTGGCAGTGCATAGGTGTTCTGTAGGAAGACCCGGTCGGCGTGCACGAAGCGGTCGGCGACGAAGAACCTCGCTTCGGCGAGGCCTTCTGGCAGCGGCGGCAGCTTCACGGTCGCCTCCTCGCCGACAGTCGCCTCGGCGATTTGCGTGCGGCTGCCCGCGAACTTCAGCTGCACGCGCAGAGCGCCGTGCGCACGCCACGCCTCGCATCCCTCCAGACGCCAGTGGCTCGGTGCTGCCTTGACGTCGGCCGCGAATTCGAGGTCGGTGCTCGAAGCCCCACGCGGTGTCAGCACCGTGCTGATCTGGCCATCACCGTGCTGCTGCGTCGCCCAGGCGACGTAGTGACGGCCCGGCCACAGCGCCACACGGAAGCGCCCATGCGCATCGCTCATCGTCGGCACGACATCCTCGGGGTCGAGCCCATTGCAGCCCTCGCCGCTGACGAACGTGACCGCCGCACCCGGCACCGGCGAACCATCCGCGTTCCGCACCTTGCCCACGTGCGGGGCACGCACCGCAGCGTCCTGTGCCGACGCCCACGCCGTCGCCAGGAGCCACACCAGGGCGCCGGCAGCGAATCCGTTCTTCGTCATGGGCGACACCATACGCAGTCGAGCCTCACGGCGCTGGCAAGGAGCGCCCGCGCTCAGCCGCCGCGCCGGGCAGCGACCAGCGCGTCCGCTTGCGCCGTGGCCCCCAGCCGCCGCAGTTCGCGTTCGAGCAGCGGCACGATCGGCGCCGCGTCGACCCCACCATTGCGGCACGCGTTCG
>JAYUCN010000015.1:0-6696 GCA_043740335.1 Planctomycetota bacterium | reverse complement strand
AGGAAGAAGAAGAGGACGACGAGGACGAAGAAGAAGAGGACGACAAGGACGAGGAGCCCTGAGTGGCGGGCTGGTGGCGGGCAGATCGAAGGGCTCGAAAGCAGGCGATGGTGAGACGCCAACTTGGCAGCGGCAGATGCGAAGAAAGCTGCCATTCTGGCCGCAACACGCAGGGAAGGGCCTGGACGGTAGCGACCTGGAACTTCTCAGATAGTTGAAGCGGGCCAACTTGTGGCAACGGGGTCAGTGCGGCACATGGCTTGCTTTGCCGCGCCCCTTCATGCCCCAAAGCTTCCGCGTGCTCCTGGTCGAGGACGATGACTCCCTGAGGTGTTGCCTCGGCGAGTTCCTCACCGGTCACGGTTGGGAAGTTGGCGCTACGGCTTTCGGCGCCGAAGCGATGGCGATGATGCGGCACCAGCGGTTCGACTTCTCGATCCTCGACTTCCATCTGCCCGGCATGACGGGTTTGGAACTGTTTCGGCAGCTCGCCGCGATTCGGCCGCTACCGGCGATCTTGATGTCCGGACTCGCCTCCACCGAAGAAGCAGCCGCCGCCCGTCACGCTGGCTTCTTCACGTTCTTGCGCAAGCCGCTGGAACTCGAACGCCTGCGCCAATCGGTGCAGATGCTCATCCAAACCCACTTCGGCGGTCCGCTGGCTCCTCAAGGTTTGGCTCCTCAAGGTTTGGCTCCCCACCGCAGACCCCAGCCTCCCGGTTGGTCGCCACCTCCGCCCCCTTCTCCGCCCTCCTCCCCGTCGGCGCGGCCGGGACGCTGATCCGAACGACCGATCGAGCGCAGCTCGCTCTCTTCCCCTTCTCAAATCCCACTCCCGAGGAACTGCAAATGTCCAAGACCAAGTCCGCCACCGTGACCCCCCTTGGTGACCGCGTGCTCGTCAAGCGCGTCGCCGCTGACGACAAGACCAAGGGCGGCATCATCCTGCCCGACACCGCCAAGGAGAAGCCGCGCGAAGGCATCGTCGTCGCCGTCGGCAACGGCAAGCTGCTGGACACCGGCTCGCGCCAAGCGATGTCGGTGAAGGCCAAGGACCGCGTCCTGTTTTCTTCCTACGCCGGCTCCGAGATCAAGCTCGACGGCGACGAGCTGCTGATCCTGGGCGAAGACGAGATCCTCGCCATCATCGAGTGAGCTGAACCGAGTGAGCTGACGCGGCTCAACCTCCCCCACAACCCACAAACAATCGAGCATCCCCCATGGCAGTCAAGAAAATCGCATACGACCAGGAAGCACGCGAACGCATGCGCGATGGCGTCCGGCAACTCGCCCGCGCCGTCAAGGTCACCCTCGGCCCACGCGGCCGCAATGTCATCATCGAGAAGTCGTTCGGCAGCCCGACGGTCACCAAGGACGGCGTCACCGTCGCCAAGGAGATCGAGCTCTCGGGCAAGTACGAGAACCTCGGCGCGCAGCTCGTGAAGGAAGTCGCGTCGAAGACGTCGGACGTCGCCGGCGACGGCACCACGACTGCCACCGTTCTCGCCGAGGCCATCTTCGAAGAGGGCATCAAGAACGTCACTGCCGGCGCCAACCCGGTCGCGATCAAACGCGGCATCGAGAAGGCCGTCGCCAAGGTCGTCGAATCGGTCCGGAAGATGAAGATCGACGTCAAGGGCAAGAAGGAGATCGCCCAGGTCGGTTCGATCGCCGCCAACAATGACGAGGAGATCGGCAACATCCTGTCGGACGCGATGGAGCGCGTCGGCAAGGACGGCGTGATCACGGTCGAAGAGGGCAAGAGCCTCGTGACCGAGGTCAAGTGGGTCGAGGGCATGCAGTTCGACAAGGGCTACCTGTCGCCGCACTTCGTCACCAACCAGGACAAGATGGAGGCGGTGCTCGAAAACCCGTTCATCCTGATCCACGAGAAGAAGATCTCGGCCATCAAGGACATGCTGCCGCTGCTCGAGAAGATCGCGCAGAGCGGTCGTCCGCTGCTGATCGTCGCCGAAGACATGGAAGGCGAAGCGCTGGCCACGCTCGTGGTCAACAAGCTGCGCGGCGTCTTCAAGTGCTGCGCCGTCAAGGCGCCTGGCTTCGGCGATCGCAGGAAGGCCATGCTCGAAGACCTCGCCATCGTCACGGGTGGCAAGGCCGTGTTCGAGGACCTCGGCATCAACCTCGAGTCGGTCACGACGGCCGAACTCGGCTCCGCCAAGAAAGTCGTGGTCGGCAAGGACGACTGCACGATCATCGAGGGTGCGGGCAAGCCGAAGGAAGCGCAGGGCCGCATGGAGCAGATCCGTGCCGAGATCTCGCGCACGACTTCCGACTACGATCGTGAGAAGCTGCAGGAGCGCCTGGCCAAGCTCGCCGGCGGCGTCGCGCAGATCATGGTTGGTGCTGCCACCGAGGCCGAGATGAAAGAGAGAAAGGCCCGCGTCGAGGATGCCCTGCACGCCACGCGCGCCGCGGTCGCCGAAGGCATCGTCGCCGGCGGTGGCGTCGCGCTCATTCGCGCCGGCAAGTCGCTCGACGACCTCAAGCTGACCGGTGACGAACGCATCGGCGCCGACATCGTGCGTCGTGCGCTCGAGTCGCCGATGCGCCAGATCGCCACCAACGCCGGTGTCGACGGCTCGATCGTGGTGCAGACCGTGCGCAACCACAAGGACGCGACCTTCGGCTACAACGCCGCCACCGACGTCTACGAAGACATGGTGAAGGCGGGCGTCGTCGATCCCGTGAAGGTCGTCTGCGCCGCGCTGCAGAACGCCGCGTCGGTCGCCACGCTGCTGCTGACGACCGAGGCCCTCATCACCAACGTGCCCGAGAAGAAGTCGGGTGGCGGGGGTGGCGGCGGCGACCACGACCATGGCGGCGGCGGCATGGGTGGAATGGGCGGCATGGGCGGCATGGACTTCTGAGTCCTGCCCTCGGCCCGACTTGCCGGACCGCCCGACGTTCTGCGTTGAGCTGCGGGCATCGCCATCGATGTGTGGGACCTCGGCCGCCCAAGCGCTGGCGATCCTCACCCAGCGCGAGCACGACCCGGCCGCGGTAGAGCCGGGCCACCTCGTAGCTCAGTGCCCCCTTCAGCAGGTGCGACGCAATGCTCGTCGCAGAAGCCAGGCCTCATCACGGCACAGAATCTCTACGAGGGGTGCTCGGCACGAGGTAGCATGCAGGTCGTCCCCATTGGGATCGTCGGCGCCTACCTCGGTCGAGTGCTGGATCGGGTCGAGGCGCGGTTGCGCCATATCATCGAAGGCACGGTCAACTGCGAGACGCCAGCCGAGCCGCGATGATCCTCATCACTGGCATGCAACGTTCAGGCACGTCGATGGTCTGCCAACTGCTTGCCGCGCTCGGCATGTCGTTCGGCGACGCCGCGGAACACCTGCCGGGCGATCGCTGGAACGCGGCGGGGTACTTCGAATTGAAGGAGGTGATGGACGTGAACAGCCGGATCATCACCGGTCTGCCGCGCCACCGGTCGCGGTTCGTCGCGTGGCTGAGCAAGCTCGCCTACATGCGCATGCCCGGCGCCGCGACCATCGCTGCGCGTGCGGAGCGGCAGCGCTCGGCGGTCACCGAGCTGGGGCAGCGATACCGGGCGTGCGCGGTCAAGGACCCGCGCTTCTGTCTGACGCTGCGCTACTGGCAGCAGTGGACGGACGTTCAGCGAGTGGTCGTCTGCGTGCGCGACCCCACCGCCGTCGTCGAATCGATGGCTCGCCGGCATTGGCTACCGCGGTGGCTCGGCGCGCGGTTCTACGCCTACCATGTCGACGCCCTGCTCGAACAGCTGCCGGCCCACTCGGTCCTGTTCGTCGACGTCGATCGTCTCGTCGCGGGGGTCGCCGAGGAACTCGACGTGCTGCGGCAAGAGCTCGACCTCGTCGCTGGGCCGCCTTCGGCCACGCTGTTGCGCGACGTCGTCAGAGCGGAGGTTTTCGCCGCCGCCGGGTCTGGTCCCGATCCATGTCCCGCAGCGGCGAAGTCTGCATGGCGTCGGCTCACTGCGGAGGCCGCGGCACGCCACACTTCCAAAGCGAACGCGGGACCGCGTTGAGGCGATGCCGACCGCCATCCCGCGCCGCCTCGACCTCGACCGCGCTGCGGTGCGGCACGGCCTCGCGCTCGTCGTCGCGCTGGCGGCGCTGCTGCTGCGCCTGTGGCGCATCGACAGGCAACCGCTGTGGTTCGACGAAGCGATGACCACGCACATCGTGCACGCGCCGGACGGGCTCGACTACGTGCACAACACGCCGCCGCTGTACTACTGGCTGCTGCGAGCCTTCACCGACTGGTCCGGCATCGGCGCCGCCGGACTGCGCTCGTTGTCGGCGGTGGCCGGCGCCGGCTTCGTCTGGGCGTCGTTCCACGCCGCCCGCTGCGCGTTCGGCAACCGCGCTGCACTGCCGACGGCGCTGCTCGCGTTCGCATGCCCGATCCACCTCTACTACTCGCAGGAAGCGCGAGCCTACTCGTTGCTGCTGTTCGAACTGATGGTCGCGCTGTGGATGCTCTGGCGGCTGACGGGGCAGGTGCGGTTCGGTTCGTGGATCGTGCTCGTCGTCGCCAGCGCGGCAGCGCTGCACACTCACTACCTGGCGGCGATTCCGCTGGCGCTCGCGCACGTCGTGATCGGCCTGTCGGCGCCGGCGGCCGTGCGGCGGACCGTCGCCATGGCCGTGGCCGCCGCCGGTGT
Source organism: Planctomycetota bacterium (assembly GCA_043740335.1). GTDB lineage: Bacteria > Planctomycetota > UBA1135 > UBA1135 > UBA2386 > DASVAL01. The sequence goes on along the minus strand of JAYUCN010000015.1, from coordinate 2,018 downwards.
CATCGCGGCGCTGCTGCTGCTGCCGTGGGTGTTGTGGTGGTCGCAGCGGAATCCGGTCGAATCGAACGACATGCGGTGGCTCGCCCTGCTGTGGTCGCAGCTGTCGGTTGCAGGTGCGTTCTCGAGTTCGACCGAACTGTTGTTGCTGGGCGGCCAGGCGGGGCGCACACCGATCTTCCTGAAGCAGTTCACCTCGCTGCCGTTCGCCGACGCTGCGCGCATCGCGGCGCTGATGGCGATGGGGCTGCTGTTGGCACTGTTCATGGTGCGAATGCGGCACGCGACGTCGTGGCGGCGACTGATCACGATCCACTGCCTCGTGATGTTCGTCGGACCGCTGGTCGGCTTGTGGGCCCTGTCCTTCGCGCGCCCGATCTACTGTCCGGGTCGCTACGACCTGATTGCGTTGCCAGGATTCGTACTGCTGCTGGGCGGCGCGATCAGCAGCGCATTCGACGCGCGCGGCACGGCGACGAAGTGGCTGGCCGGCCTGGCGGTGGTGGTGATCGCGGCCGTTCTCGCAGCGAAGGACTGGTGCTACTTCGCTGCTGTGCCGGCGCCGGACCCGAGCCACGCGGTGGCGACCCAGCTGGCGGCGAACGTGCAGCCCGGCGAGACGGTCGTGCTCTGCGGGGCGGTGGGCGTGCCGGTGCTCGCACAGCTCTATCAGGACGGGTTCGTCTGGTCCGATCGCACGTGCCGCTCCGCACGCAGCAACGTCGAGTTCGGCTGCCGCCTGCTGCCGCCCTCCCTGGAGGCGGCGCCCGCCACCATCACCCGCTACCTGCGCGCGCTGGAGGATGGCAGTCTGGCGGCCGAACTCGAGCGCATGTTGCCGGTCATCGCGGGGCCAGGCATCTGGCTGGTGCTGGGTGAGGATTTGCGCACCGGTGGCCGCGATGCCGCGATGGAAGCCGTCGCCCGCCGCCTGTTCGGCGTGCTGCACGACGCCGGGTACGAGATCGCCGGCGGCGAGCCTGCGCTCGGTGTCGCCCACTTGCGCCTGCGGTCCGGCAGGTGACTCGCAAAAGGCGTCTCCCAGCCACCACCGTGGAACAGGCCGTGCCAAGGGACAGGGACACGAGGGCCGCAAGGGTTCGCATCTTCATCGGGCCAACAGGGTCAAGCACAGATCCTTCACCTCGGTCGCAGCGATGCGGTCGCGTGCGAGCGTTCGGTCGTTGCACAGGAAGACTGGCCCCGCCGCGTCGTCGCCGTACAACCGCCCGTGCGTGCCGCGCACCATCGACGGATCGGTCGGGATCACCTCCATCAGGTACCGGAACCCGAGCAGCTTCTTCGCGAGCGTCATGCCGACCTTGAGCTTCGGGAACGCGATCTTCGGATCGAGGAACAGCTCGGCCGGGTCGTAGCCGGGCTTCCTGTGGATGTCGACGGTCGGCGCGAAGTCGGGCCGGCGCGCTTCGTCGAGCCAGTAGTGGTAGGCGAACCAGCAACCTCGCTCGGCGATGCAGACGAGTTCGCCACTGCGTTCGTGGTCGATGCCGAGTTCCTTCTGATGGACTCGGTCGAGCACACGCGCGACGCCCGGCACCTTGGCCAGGATGTCGCGCACGGTCGCGACATCGCCCGGCTGCGCCACGTAGACGTGCGCACACTGATGGTCCGCGACGGCGAACGCGCGGCACGCGCCGCAGTCGAGCAGTTGCCCGTGACTCGTCTCCTGCACGCGCAGCAGACCCTTCTCGTGCAACACGCGGTTCAAGAACACGGGCCGCGTCGCGTTCTCGATGCCGTACTCCGACAGCACGATCACGTGCGCCTTCTTCTCACGCGCCGCCTCGATGAGGCGCAGGACCTCGGCGTCCAGATCGCGCACGGCCTGCACGCTGCGCGGATCGTCGGGGCCAAAGCGCTGGTGGTCGTAGTCGAGGTGCGGCAGGTAGGCGAGCACGAGGTCGGGATCCTGCTTCTGGATCACCGACAGCGTGCACGCTGTGATCCACCGCGTGCTAGCGATGCCCGCGCGCGGGCCCCAGAAGTCGAACAGCGGGAAC
>JAYUCN010000014.1:0-6698 GCA_043740335.1 Planctomycetota bacterium | reverse complement strand
CGCGATCGACCCGGCGGCGATCTACTTCGAAGACGCGCTGCGCAACGGCATAGGCACGATCCACGTGCTGCCCGGCAACCAGACGCTGCTCGGGGGTTCGGGCATGGTGGTGCGCCCGTTCGGTCGCACCGTCGAGGACATGTCCGTCGCCGCCAACACCGGCATCAAGATGTCGCTGCTGTCGGCCGGCGGTGGCCGTCTACAGCAGATCCGGCGACTGCGGCGCGCGCTCGAAGACGTGCGTGACTACCTCGCCGACTTCGATCGCCGCAAAGCCGAGTTCGACAAGGAGAAGGCGGCCGGCGCGATCGCCGCCGACAAGCAATGGACCGAGGAGATCGACCGCACCAAGAAGGGCGTCGTCGATCTCGTGCAGAAGAAGAAGAAGGGCTGGCTGTTCGTGCCGTCGGTCGCCGAAGTCGACGAAGCGCTGCGGCTCGGCCAGGAACTCGACCTTGTCGTCGTGCTGGGCCCCAACATCGACGAAGCCGTGGCGATGCTGACGAAGTTGAAGAAGCCCGTGATCCTCGATGAGGTCATCGAGTACTTCGAGACCGACGAAGAGACGCAGAAGGAACGCAAGATCTGCACGCCGAAGCTCCTGGCCGACGCCGGCGTGCCGTTCGCCCTCACGCTCGGCATGTCGGGTCCCACGAGTTACCCGTGGTGGCAGCTCGGTACCTGCGTGCGCAACGGCGTCGACCGGCGCCAGGCCCTCGAGGCGCTGACGGTGGTGCCCGCGCGCCTGCTCGGCCTCGAGGACCAGATCGGGTCGCTGACCGAAGGCAAGCTCGGCAACCTGCAGATCCTCAGCGGCGATCCGCTCCAGGCGACGAGCTGGGTCGAGACGGTGCTGCTCGAGGGCGAAGTCGTCTACGAACGCAGCAAGGACCCGCGCCTCCAGTACCTGTTCGGCGAAGAGAAGGACAAGCCGCAGAAGGCGGCGGGCCCCGACCAGAAGCCCGAAGCGCCAGCCGAGAAGCCCCCAGGTGAGAAGCCCGGTGAGAAGCCAGCCGAGAAGACGGGCGAGAAGCCCGCGGAGAAGAAGCCAGCCGGGTCGGGTGAGAAGAAGGGCGAGGTCTTGTGATGCGCGTCATCGCCTGGCCTCTGCTGCCGGCGGCCGCTGCATGCACGCTGCTCGCCAGTGCCATCGCCCAAGGTCCCGCCAAGAACACGCCTGACGAGGTGCCCCAACGCAACTTCGCCGTGCACTGCGGCACGCTGCTCACGGGCGACGGCACGACTACGCTGCACGACGCGTGGCTCGTCGTGAAGGACGGCAAGGTGCACAGCGTCGGCACCGAAGCGCCGCCGGCCGATCTGCCCGTCGTCGATGCGCGCACCAAGGTCGTGATGCCCGGCATCGTCGCCGTCGACACCGACCTCGCCACGGCCGGCGACTCGGACTACCAGATCACGCCCGATGCGCTCGCCATCGACTCGTTCGACTTCGATCGCAAGTGGCTCGCGGCACTGCAGGGCGGCGTGACGACGGCCTACCTGTCGCCGGGCCGCCAACGCCTCGTCTCGGGTCAGGGTGCCGTGGTCAAGCTCGCCGGCCTCGACCTCGTCGAGCGCGTGCTGAACGAGAACGCCTGTCTGCGCATCAACTTCGGTGACGGTGCGATCAACGCCCCGCGCGTGTTCGAACCGGTGCCGCACCCGACCAGCGACGAACCGCTCGAGGCCTCGCGCATCCAGACCCCGACCTCGCGCATCGCCGTGCTCGCCGAGCTGCGCGCCGTGTTCGCAGCGGCCACGGACGCCGTGAAGGCACCCGGTGGTCGCGGCCCGGCCGAACAGCGCTACGACGAGCGCCCGCTTGCCGACGTGATCGGCGGCAAACTGCCGCTGCGCGCGGGCGCCTTCCGCAGCCAGGACGTGCGCAGAGCACTTCAGCTGCAGCAGGAACTCTCGGTGCGCATGGTGCTCGAGGATCCGCAGGAGATCGAACCCGTGGCCGCCCTCGCCGCGAGCCAGAGGGTCGCGGCGACGTTCCGCGTGCCAGTGCGATTCGGCCAGCAGAACCCCGGCGGTGAGGATCGCAGCCAGAAACAACCCGAGCCGCGCCCCGAAGCGCCCGCGAAAGCGGCCGCCGCCGGCGTCGTGATCGGGCTAGCACCTGCCGCCGGGGTCTCGCTGCGCGACTACCTCATGGCGGTCGCGATCGCCGTGCGCCATGGCCTGCCAGCAGCGACGGCGCTGCGCAGTATCGGTGCCGACGCCGCGGCGATCCTCGGTGTGGACAAGCGCACAGGCACCCTGGCCGCGGGCAAGGACGCCGACTTCGTCGTCTTGAGCGGCGAACCACTCGCGGTCGGCACGATGGTCGAAGCGACCTGGATCGACGGCCGCCGCGCCTTCGCGCGCAAGACGGCGAGCCGTGCCCTGGCCGTGCGCACGGGCCGCATTCATGACGGCACCGGCCGCGTCTTCAAGAACGGCGTCATCCTCGTGCAGGACGGCCACATCAAGGGCATCGGCGAGGATCTCACGATCCCCTACGGCGCCGAGGTCCTCGACCTGCCGGACGGGGTCATGACGCCGGGTTTCATCGATGCGTTCTCGCATCTCGGTCTTGCCGGCGAAGGCTCACCCGTGCCGCAGGGCGCGCCCAACCAGCGCCTCCACGAAGCCATCGACTTCGACGACCCGATGTTCGCCGGTGCGCTGGCCGAAGGCCTCACGACGCTGCTCGTCGCGGGCAAGGACAGTGGCGCCGTGAACGGCCGCGTGACCGCGATCAAGACCGGTGCTGCCGATGCAGCGAGCATGGTGGTGCGCGCGATCGTGGGCCAGCGGCTATCGCACGAGGCGATCGGCCCGGACGCGATCAAGCCGTTCGCCGAACAGATCCAGCGCGGCAAGACCTACGTCGAGTTGTGGCGCAAGTACGAGAAGGACCTCGCCGAATGGCAGGGCAAGAAAGCGGAAGCGGTTCCTGCCGTGGTCCCGGCCGCAGTCCCGGCCCCGGCCGCTGCAGCCGCCGCCGAACCGAAGCCCGTTGACGATGCGATCAGCGGCGTCTGGGAAGCCGAGCTCGACGTGCAGGGGCAGATGCAGTTGAAGGTCGTACTCGATCTGAAGCTGACCGGCACGAAAGTGACCGGCACGATCAAGATCTCGTTCGCAGGGCGCGACCTGCCCGCCCAGGAGATCGGCTCGGGCTCGTTCGAAGGCGGCAAGCTCAAGCTCGAGTTCCGCGGCATGGGCGGCGGCGGCACGGCGACCCTCGAAGCGACGGTGCAGGGCGACACCATGACCGGCAAGTTCACGATGGGCCGCCTGGGGGAACAGGACGTGACGGGCAAGCGCACGAGCAAGACCTCGGGCGCGCCAACGCCGAAGAAGGCGGAGTCGAAGGCCACCGAAGAAGGTCGCCCGAAGGCGCCAAAGGTCGATGAGAACCTCGAGCCGAGGCGCGCCGCGATCGAGAAGCACGCGACCCTGGTGGTGCGGTGCAACCGCGCCGCCGCCATCACTGATGTCACAGAGCTGCTCGAGAAGGAGCAGATCCCCTATGTGCTCCAGGGCGCCGAAGACCTGCTCGACGATGCGAGTCTCTTGAAGGGCAAGAAGCCGGCGATCCTGCTCGGCCCCGAAGTGGTCATCGAGAACAAGGGCGAGCTGCGCAACGTGGCGGCCACGTTCAGCGACCGCGACCTGCCCATCCTGTTCGGCAGCGGCGACTGCGCCGGCGCCCGCCACCTGCCGATGCATGCGGCCTACGCAGTGCGCTACGGCCTCAGCCCTCAGGACGCGCTGCAAGCGCTCACGCTGTGGCCAGCCTGCGCCTTCCACCTCGACGACCGCATCGGCTCGCTCGAGAAGGGCAAGGACGCCGACTTCGTGGTGTTCTCGGGCAGCCCGTTCGAGCCGCAGAGCCGCGTGTTGCTCGTCGTCTGCAACGGCGTCGTCAGGAAGGACAGTCGCGAGGGCAAGCAATGACGTCGTTCCCCTGCAGCACTGCCGCGGCGATCGCCGCATTCGCCGCGTGCCTCGTCGCGCAGGAAGTCCCGACCCAACCGATCACATCGCCGAGCCAATCGCCGAGCCCGACACCGGCAGTCCAAGGAACGCCGAAGAAGTTCGAAATCTGGCGCCCGCGGCGCCCGGCCACCGAGAAGGACTACCAGGTCGCCAGGTGGGGCCCGCGCGGCCTGCCGAGCCCCGGCTACGCGTTCCGCGCCGCCAAGGTGCTGCCGATCACCGCACCGCCGATCCAGGACGGCATCGTCATCACGAAGAACGGCTTCATCGAGGCGGTCGGTGCAGCCAAGGACGTGAAGGTGCCGACCGGCTACGAACTCGTCGACTGCGGCGACGCGATCCTGCTGCCTGGCTTCGTCGAGATGCACTGCCACATCGCCAGCGAGAGCTTCGACCTCAACGACACGGTGCACGCGACCAACCCCGAGTTCCGCACGCTCGACCTGATCGGCATGGAGCACGACCAGATCCGGACGGCGCGCGCGGGCGGCATCAGCACGGCGCTCTACCTGCCGGGCTCGGGTTCGAACATGGGCGGCTTCGGCACGCTGACGAAGACCTGGGCCCGTTCCCCCGAGGAGGCGCTCGTGCGCTTCCCGGGCAGCCTCAAGATCGCGCAAGCCGGCAATCCGGAACGCGGCAGCGGCGACCTCGGCACCGACATGATGGGCATGACGGAAGGCATCCGCATGACCCTGCTCGACGGCAAACGCTATGGCGAGCAGTTCGCATCCTGGCAGGCGGGCAAGGCCGAGAAACCGAAGTTCGATCCGACTCTCGAACTGCTGCGCGGCCTGTTCCGCCACGAGTTCCCGGTCTCCGTGCACACGCAGATCTACCAGGTCGTGCTGACGACGCTGCGCGAACTGCGCCTCGAACTCGGCCTCTGGACCGTCGTCGTGCACGGCGAGTTCGATGCCTATCGCCTCAGCGGGAACGCCTTCGCCGCAGGCATGCCCGTCGCCGCCGGCCCACGCAACTACCACTTCGATCGCGCCACCTCGACGTTCCTGGGCCTCGCCCAGACCTGGCACGACGGCGGCAAGTACTACGCGTGGCTCGACCCCGTGCAGGGCCTTGGCCGCGACGGCATCGGCCTCAACACGGACTCGCCCGTCATTCCCGAGGAACAGTTGCCGCTGCAGGGTGCCATCGCCGTGCGCCTCGGCCTGCCCCACGAGGTCGCGCTGCGCGCGCTCACGATCAACAACGCGACCTTCGCCGGCATCGACCACCGCGTCGGCTCGCTTGAAGTCGGCAAGGACGCCGACCTCGGCATCTGGAGCGGCGATCCGATCGATCCGCGCTCGCATGTGAACCTCATGGTCATCAACGGCACCATCTGCTACCGCCGCGACAGCAAACGCCCCGTCTGGTGAACGCCGCCTTCCGGAATCCCGCCTGCACCCGACGTCGCGCGACGAGGCTCCTCGTCGGCGTGCTCGCGAGTTCGTGGCTGATCGCGCAGACGCCAGAGGCCCACTCTCCCGTGACCGCGCACCTCGCCGCGCGCATCGTGCCCGCCGATCGCGAGCCGTTCGACACCGCAGTCCTTGTCGAACGGTCGGGCCACATCCTGGCGATCGGACCGCGCGCGACGACACTGATTCCGGCCGGTGCCACGGTCGTCGACCACGGCGCCGCCTGGTTGTGCCCGGGCTTCGTCGACCTGCACCACCACGTGAGCGGCGGCGGCGGCGACATCAACGACATGACCATGCCGTTGAACGCCGAGCTGCGCACGATGGACGTCGTCAAGCCGCACGAACGCGAGATCCGCCGCGCCGCGGCCGCCGGCGTGACAACGACCCTGTTCCTGCCGGGCTCGGGCACCAACATCAGCGGTTTTGGCGTGCTGTTGAAGATGCACTGGGGCGCGCCCCTCGAGCGCATGATCGTGCGCGAGCTCGGGGCGATGAAGGTCGCGCAGGGCTTCAATCCCGAACGCGGCAGCGGCGATCTCGGCCTCACCCGCATGGGCAGCAGCGAGCTGCTCGTGCAGTTGCTCGAACGCGGCAAGGCCTACGCCGCCGCGTGGCACGCCTTCACCGAGGGCCAGGGGGCAAAACCCAGGTTCGAGCCGGCGCTCGAGCAGCTGCGGCATGTCTTCGACCGCGAAGTGCCGGTGCTGATCCACACCGCGGGCGCACGCGATTGCATCGCCACGGCGCGCATGTTCCAGGACGTGTTCGGCGTGCGCATGGTGCTCTCGCACGGTTGCTTCGACGGCTGGCTCGCCGCAGCGGCGCTCGCCAAACGCAAGACACCCGTCAACCTCGGGCCGCGCATGTACGAGTTCGACCGCTACGGCCGCTTCCAGGGCACCTGCCAGGCGTACTGGGACGTCGGCTGTCACGACCTGTCGATCAACACCGACGCTCCGGTCGTGGCCGCCGAAGAACTGCAGGTCCAAGCTGCCATGGCCGTGCGGTTGGGCCTCGCCTGGGACGTCGCCCTGCGCGCGCTGACGATCCAACCGGCGCGCCAGATCGGCATCGACGAACGCGTTGGCTCGCTGACCGTCGGCAAGGATGCCGACTTCCAGGTCACCGCGGGCGATCCCCTCGATCCGCGCCACCAGCCGCTCGCGGTCTACATCGAAGGCACCTTGGTCCACCGACTCGGAGACGTGCGATGAGCATGCAGAAGACCCACCTCACCAGCTTCCTGGCTCTCGCCATCGCAACGACCGTTGCCGCCCAGGACTC
>JAYUCN010000013.1:0-6699 GCA_043740335.1 Planctomycetota bacterium | reverse complement strand
TACCAGGTGCCGTTCGCGGAACGCATCCGTCACGAGGCGGGCATCCCCGTCATGGCCGTGGGCGGCATCCAGGGCATGGACCACGCGCACACGATCGTCGCGGCGGGCCGCGCCGATCTCTGCGCGATCGCGCGCGGGTTTCTGACGGATCCCTACATGGTGCAGCGCGAAGCGAACGCTCGCGTCGTCGAGGGCTATCCGTGGCCGATGCAGTACCTGCCGGCGAAGTCCTGACGGCGAAATCGCCCTGACAGCGCCCGAACGGGGACCTCATGGTGGCGGAGAGTTCACGATGGTCCGCCGCGGGGCGCGACCGGACGTGCTCTCGGTTGCGGGATCTTCATGCGCGACCGTGACAAGCGCGCCGGGCTCGTCATCAAGAAGGAGAACTCCCGTCGCAACCCACCGTCGACACATGTCCCATTCCACCTGCGCCCCATTCGTCCTGCTCCTGTCCACAACGATCGCCCAGACGCCGGATGTCCCGGTACGTCCGATGCCGCGGCCCCCACAGCTTGGCGTGGCCGACAAGGCGGAGGGTCCGACGATCCCGTTCGTGCCGCGGCGACGCGATCACGAAGCCGTGTCCGGCGCGATGCCGGCATCCGACTCGACGCCAACCTCCGACCCCGGCCTCTCCGCGCCCGCCGGTCTCTATGCGTTGGATCCGCACCAGGTCTGGCTCGACCGACCGGCCGCCGATGGCCCGGTCTGGGCCTGCAGCCGCGATTGGAAGGCCCGATTCGATGCCGCCGGGTTCACGTTCATCCCGTTCTTCGGCGCGCAGTCGCCACGCAATTTCCCGAGCCGCTTCGAACTCGTCGCTGCGCGCGTCGCCGGAGTGCCGCTGCGCCTCGACGCGTCGCCGCCGACGATGGGCGACCGTCAGGTGGAACTGCCGCGGCGCGACGTGGTCGAGAGGTTTGCCCTTGCCGGCGAAGGTGTCGAACAGACATTTGTCTTCACGGATCTGCCGGTGCGCGGCGAACTGGTCCTCGAACTCGCGGTCACCAGCGAGCTGACCCCGCACGTTGCCGGCGATGTGATCGAGTTCGCGAACGAATTCGGCCGCGTGACCTATGGCCGCGCCACGGCCATCAGCGCCGACGGCAGCAGCACACCGGTCGAACGCACGTTCACCGGCAACAGCATCCGTCTCACGGTGCCGGCGGCGTTCGTCGTGGGCGCCACACTGCCATTGGCGATCGATCCGTGGGTCTTCGGTTCGGCCGCAGCACTGACGCAGAACGAGGTGATCCAGTGTCGTCCGGACATCGCGTATGACACGATCGCTCACCAGTACGTCGCTGTCTGGCAGCGGCAATACAGCGTCCAGGATGTCGACGTCTGGGCCCAGCGGTTCATCCAGAACGTCTTCACCGGCGCCGCCAACGCGGTCGGCAATCCGATCGCGATCGACTACACGGGTCTGTATTGGCACTACCCGAAGATCGCGAACGTCCGCGCGGCGCAGATCTACCTGGTCGTCGCCGAGGTCAGCGACGCCTACGTTGGCAACCCGGTCTACTGGATCGGCGGGCGCACGATGAACACCGGTGGCGGAACCAGCAACCAGTTCGACATCGAGCGCTCGGGCGTCGTCGGCTACGCGGGCAACAACTTCGCGCCCCAGGTCGGCGGCGACGCCTATCCGACCGGTCCCTCGTACTTCACGGTCGTCTGGGAACACGAGTATTCGGCCACGGACCACGACATCTACATGAAGCAGGTCACGACGACTGCCACGCTGCGCTCGACGTATCCGACGGTGATCGACGCCTCCGGCTTCTTCGAAGATCACCCGGCGATCAGCCGAACGGACGGCGCGACGGACGTCGCCACGCAACGATGGTTCGTCGGCTACCAACGGCACGCGACCTCGACGGATTCCGACATCTACGGCGCGATGATCAGTTGGGATGGCCAAATCGTGCCGTGGGGCACTGCGCCGCGTTTCCCGGTTGCAACGGGTCCTTCGGACGATTGGTTTCCGCGCGTGAGCTCGCCGACCAACATGCAGGGAAGCTACCGCTACGCGCTCTATGCCTACGGCCCGAGCAATTCCGCCAGCGGCGGCCTCGTGGTCGTCAATCACTATGGCTACATCGAGCACCAGTACGGCGTCTCACCGGTGTTGGGTGCTGCACCGTACGAGCTCGTCACGGATTGCGATGGCACGCGCTTCACGGTGGCTTGGGCCGGGAGCGCCAGCGTGTTCGCGGCGACCCTCGCGTTCCTCGCCGGACCCGCGCCGATTCTGCGCCTGGATGATCTCGGCGGACAGTCGCCCGCCGTGTTGAACGGGGTGCCGCTCGACGTCGCGATCACGGCTGCGCACGGCTCGCCGTCGCCCGACAATCATGGCCTGGTCTATGGTGTGCTGACCGGCTCGTATCCCACGCAGACCTACGGCTTCGAGGCGCGTTTCTATCTGGCCGAGACGACCGGCGGTGGCCTGAGTCAGCGCGCGACGGCCTGCGGCAGCCTGTCGATTGCCGCGGCCGGCGTGCCGGCGATCGGTCACTCGCTGACGTTCTATCTCGGTGCCTCGGGCCCGCTGCACGGCTTGTTGCTGGGCTCGCCTCTGAGTCTGCCGCTCGGCTTCTGCCCGTGCACGCTGGGTGTCGACGGCTTCGGCGCCGCGGATCCGTACACCATCGTCGTGCCCGGCCAGGTATCGCTGGTCGGTGCCGTGTTCTCCGTGCAGGGCTATGACTTCGCGAACGGGCCATGCCTTGGCAGCATCTCGCTCAGCAACACCATCGACGTCACCGTGCGGTGAGCCGGGTCCGCCGCGGGACTCCTTGCGGTTGCGCGATGGCGCGCTCGTTCAGGACTCAACCACCGCCGTCGCCGCGTTCTGTCACAGCACGCATCTGCGAGGCCGAACTCGCTCGCGCATGCAGCGACCCGGCTACAGACCGAGAACCGCCGCATCCGCTGCACCTGCTCGCTGGCTGAACGCTGCACCGCCGCCTTCTTCTCCAGCGGCGACCTGCAGTCCCTTGACCGCCCGCAGTCCCTGGCGACGCGTCCCGACGATCTCGGCCATCTCCTGCGCGAGCCCAGGGCAGTGCTCGTGCCGCGTGCCGGATTCGGCGGTCTGGTACCACTTCCACATCGGGCGAGAAAGCGGGCGTTCACGGCGTTCACAGCGGGGTTTCAACGCGGGCGCGTGGTGCGGTAGATTCCTACATCCAGCAGAAAGTCATGCCCGCCGACGCGGACGGCGATGCGCGCCATCTCGCAGTCGCGACTTTCTGGCGGTGCGATGTGCTTGCTACTTGGAATTGCGGACACATTGCCAACGCGAACCAGACGGACCATATTCGCCGCATCAACGACATGCTCGGCTATCCGACGCCACAACTCATCACGCCGCTCGAACTACTGGAGGTAGAACCATGAGTCCATCCACGACCGACGATCCCGCGCCTCCCCGCGACGACGGCCTTGATTGGCTCCGCGAAATCCGCCGCAAGCTCACCGCAGCGCAAGGCCACGACCAGAGGCGCATCGGCGATGCCATCCGTGCCCGAGAAGCCGAAGTGAGGCATCGCCTCGTCCGCACGCAGCCCCGGGTGGTGGGCGTCGATCCCGGAAAGTAGGCTCGTGCACGGCGTCGCACACCTTGCCGAACAGTTCGAGGCGAGCAGCGACGGCAGGTCTTGGTCGGGTGCCTGCAGTTTGCCGAGGCGACGCACAGGGGTCGATGCACCCCATCACGACTACGCAGCACCCAGCGCGCGATGTCGGCGTCGCCGAGTCCGGTCGACGGTTGTCGCTCAGGCAGGATTGACCGCCGGAGTGGTCGGGGTACGGTTGCCGCCAGTTGCGGCGGGACGGCAGCGGTTGCGTGCCACCTCTCGCTCGGTCGACCTGCAGCGAATCGACGCAGTCGTCGGACGACGGACGGCTTCACCCCTCAAGCGAGTTGCCTGTGCACATCCAGAGTCTCTGGGCGGAGAACTTCAAGAGCTTCGGTTCGCGGGCGGAGATTCCCTTGTCGGAGGTGACGCTGTTCATCGGGCCGAACAATGCCGGCAAGAGCAACCTCTTTGAGGATCCCACGGCTGATTCGTGATTTTGCAGCGGGTCTCGGTGCTGCGATCGCTGGCGATCAAGCTTCTGTCATTCACTTCGGGGCCGACGCAGCGTCCTGTGGACTGCGCGGACATCAGGACGGTCGAGGGGATGTGGAGCTGAGTGCTCTCGTCGGCCGTGCGGGCAATCTCGAACTCAGACTGTCCGACTGGGGTGGCGTCAGGCAGCTGAGTAGCTTGCATGTCGCCGTCAGCCACTATGAGAGCCTCCAGTTGCTGTGGTCGCGGCTCGAGGGCTACGACGTCTGGCACATGGACCCGACGATCATGTCGACGCCGTCTCCGGTCACGCCCACGACCAAGATCGGTCCGCGGGGCGAGCACGCTGCTGCTGTCCTCGATCATCTGCGCGATCTGGACCCGAAGAAGTACGAGTCGCTTCAGGCCGAGCTGCGGCGATGCGCACCCGAGCTCGAGCGCGTCGTCGCACGTGCGGTGCCCGGCAGTAACGGGGTCAAGGAGATCGTCTTCGTCGAGAAGGGTGGCGCGCAGTTGCCGTGCAGCCAGGTTTCGGACGGCCTCCGCTTTCTGCTCTTCTTCCTGCTGATCCTGCACAGCCCCGAGGTGCCGCGCACGATGGCGTTCGAGGACATCGAGCACGGCTTGCACCCGCGGCGCATCAAGGACGTGGTCGGGTTCTTGCGGCAGCTCTCGCGCGGCCCCGACCAACCGCAGGTGTTGCTGACGACGCATTCACCGCTCGTGCTCGACGAGTTCCGGGACTGCCCGGAGCAGGTCGTCGTGGTCGAGCGCGGCGCTGGCGGCGCGACGACGTGCACGCCACTCCCCGATCGACTCGCGACTCTCCAAGGCGCGAACGATGCGACCCTCGGCGACCTGTGGTTCTCCGGCGTACTTGGCGGAGTGCCGAATCGATGAGAGTCGCGTTCCACGTCGAGGGGACGACGGATCAAGTCGTCCTGTGCGACTTCGTCGAGAAGATCGTTGGCCGTGCGGTGGAGCCCCATGTCTACCGCAAGCGCGCGGGTGGCTGGGCAGCTGCGATCGCGACCATGGTTCCCGCGGTGTGGCAGGCTTGGCAGCTCGGCTGCGTCGGGGCGATCGTGGTCGTCGATGCCGATTCGACGACGCCGCATGAACTGCACGCGCCCGACGCACCGGGCGATTGCAGACACTGCCTTCTTCGCTCGATGTTGCCCCGCTTGCCGCCGCGTGGTGATGGTTCGATGACGATCGTCACCGCCGTGCCCGTGCAAGCCATCGAGGCTTGGCTGCTGGCGTTCGGCGAGCACCTGTTGCGTCAGTCGGTAGGGCCGCCGCAACACCTGCACCGCCATGAAGCCAGGCGGCTGCTCTACGGTGTGGTGCAGCCGACGCCGAGCGAGATCCGGGAAGTGTGTGAACGTTTGCTGCCGCGGGTCGACTCCGCGGCATCGGATCGGTTGGCGCAGAGCCAGGTCTCGTTCCGCGACTTCCGCGATCAAGTGAGGCGATTCGCGCAGCCATCGGCGTGATAACGATGGTCGGATCGCCGCCACTCCCAGTCGGCAACATGCCGGGTCCTTGCCGATCCCTACATGTGCAGCGCGAGGCCAACCAGCGCATCGTCGAGGGCTATCCCTGGCCGGTGCAGTATCTCGCAGCGAAGAGGTGACCGGCCGTCGGGTCACAGCCCGAAGAACCGCCGGATCCGCTGCACGAGCTCGCCGGCCGAACGCTGCACCGCCGCCTTCTTCTCCGGCGGTGCTGTCTGCAGTTCCTTGACCGCGCGCAGGCCCTGCCGCCGTGCCTCCACGATCTCGGCCATCTCCTGTGCGAGCCCCGGGCGGCGCGCGAGCATCGACTGCAGCGAGTCCTTGTGGATGACGAGCACCGCGAGGTCGTCGACGGCCGTGACGTTCGCGGTGCGGGCTTCACCGGTCAGCAGCGCCATCTCGCCGAAGAACTCACCGCGCGACAGGCGCGCGACCTCACGTTCGGCCTGCTGTTCGTCGAGGATCGTGACGATCGCGGTGCCCTCGAGCACGACGTACATGGTGTCACCCGCGTCGTCCTGGTGCACCACGCGCTCGCCGCGGCCGAAGTCGAGCCGTTCGCATTCGTGCGCCAGCGACTCGAGTTCGGCGGGCTCCAGTGGCACGAACACCGGCACCTGCGTGAGCACGTCGACGGGCCGCGGCCTCATCACGACGACGGGCACTTGCTGGTGGTACTCGTAGCTCGTCTGGATCGGGAACGGGATGTTGAGCCCGTTGCGCCTGGCGGCGTACCAGACGCGCGTCATGAACTCGTCGTTGATCTCCTGCTGCCGCGGATAATCGTCGATGAAGAAGCGCACCTGGTACTCGATCGAGTACGCCGCGTAGTTGACGGTGCGCACGGCTGCCGGCGGCTCGGTGAGCACGCCGCGCGTCGAGCGCACGACACCCATGAGCACGCGCTTCACCTTGTTCGGCGGATCGTCGTAGGAAAAACCGATCACGTGCGACTCGGCGTGTGCCTTGGTCGGGCGCGACATGTTGACGAGCGTCTCCTTGCCGATGACCGAGTTCGGCACCACGACGAGGTCACGCGCGCGCGTGCGCACGCGCACGGAGCGCCAGTTCATCTCCATGACTTCGCCCGTGATCGAGCC
>JAYUCN010000012.1:0-6700 GCA_043740335.1 Planctomycetota bacterium | reverse complement strand
CACCGCGTGATGCGCTGCTGGCCGACAGCGTCGATGCCGACCGGCGCGGGGAAGCGTTCGGCCTGCAGCGCGCGATGGACCACGCGGGTGCTCTGGGCGGCGCGCTCGTTGCGAGTCTGCTGCTCGTACTCGGTTGCGAGATGCGCACGGTGTTTCTGCTGGCACTCGTGCCTGGTGTGTTGGCCGTGCTCGTGCTGGTGCTCTCTGTGCGCGAGACGGGGAAGGCGAACGTGGCCGCGACCGCGACCCAGCCGCCGCACGCCATGCGCGTGCTCGCGCCGTTCCTCGTCGTCGTCGTGCTCGGCGCAGTCGGCGCTTCGGTCGACCTGTTCGCGCTCGCGCGCGCGTCGGATCTCGGGGTGCCCGTCGCGAGCCTGCCACTGCTGTGGGCGGTGCTGCACGTCGCGCGTGCTTCGCTGTCGCGACCGCTCGGTGCGCTGTCCGATCGGCTCGGGCGGCAGCGTGTGATCGGCTGCGGTCTGGCTGTGCACACAGGCGTGATGCTCGGGTTCGCCATGGCCGAAGCGTCGTTCTTGCTGTGGCCCCTGTTCGCCGTGCACGGCCTGCACGCGGCCTTCACGGAAGGAGCCGAACGTGGCTACGTGGCGGACCTCACGGGTGCGGGCAAGCGCGGCATGGTCTTTGGCGTCTACCACGCCGTGCAGGGGCTCGCGATGTTCGCGGGGCCGCTGCTGCTCGGTGCCGTCTGGGATGCGGATGGTGCGCGGTCCGCCTTCCTCGTCGCGGCGGGCGCGGCGTTCCTTGCTCTGCTCCTGCTGCCGTTCGTACGGCGCGCGCGCTGAGGCGCGATCGTGCGATGGCGGAGGATATAAAATGATCGCGGCCAGCAAACCCAGGAATCATGAGGCTTCCAGGGTTTCGACATGGCTTTGGATTGGTACGGCCCCGACCACGGTCGTCGCCGCGTCCGACTTCACTGCGCGGCTGGCATGTCCGTCGTGCACCTTGATCGACCTCGCGGCGCGCTGCACAGTGGCGCCTCATGACGGAACGCGTGGGTTCTCCCGAAGTCCGCGTGCTCGCGAGCGCCGACGCGGCGGTGCCGCTGCTGCTCGACGAAGTGCGCGCAGCGCTCGCGAACACCCGTCGCCCGCTCATCAGCTTTGCGACGGGGGGAACGTTCACCGCGTTCCTGCGCGCGCTGGCCGTTGAGTTGGACTCAGGCCGGGTGTCACCGACCGGGTTCCTCGCCACGCACCTCGACGAGTACGTCGGTTTCCTGCCGGAACAACGCGGCGGCATGGTGGACGAACTGGGAGCCGCATGCCCGCCGCTGCACGGCATGCTCGCCCGCGGCACGTTCCTGCCGGTGCCGCCCGACGGCGGCGACGCGAGCCTGCGCGCACACGAAGATCGCCTGCGGCGCGCTGGCGGCGTCGACCTGCAGTTCCTCGGCATCGGCCGCAACGGCCACCTCGCGTTCAACGAACCGGGAACGGCGCTCGACCTCGGCTTCCACGTGGCGACCCTTGCCATGGCGACGCGCGACGATGCGCGCCAGCGCTTCGCCCCGGATGAGCCGCCGCGATCCGCAGTCACTGCCGGACTCGCGACGATCCTCGCGAGCAAGCGCATCGTGCTGTGTGCGTTCGGCCGCAGAAAGGCCGACGCCGTGCGCACGATGCTGGCCGCCGAGGTGGCACCAACCTGCCCGGCTTCCGTGCTGCGCCGACATGGCAACGTGTGCGTGCTGCTCGACCGGCAAGCCGCGAGCGGTCTCGGGGGCGTGGTCGGGCCCGCGTTCGCCTGAGGCTGGCCGCGGCAGGGGGCTGCTATCGCGCGAACTCGGCGACCGTTTGCTGTTCGACGTGGCACTGCGTGCAGCGTTCGCGCTCGGGGTGCGGGCAGCGGATCTCTTCGCGGGCGGCCGGACCTGCGTGGCAGGCCCGGCAGTTCTCGCGCAGCAGGATCTGGTGGGGAATGACGGGCGGGGCAAGGTCGTTCTGCCGCTTGCCGGCGCGCAGGTCCTGGGCGAGCCCGACGAAGCCGTTCGGCCGGAACAGGTCGTCCGTGAGCTTCCAGACGTGGCACGCCTGGCAACGGCTCATCGCGGCGGGCGGCGTCACGTTCGCGTGGGGAGCCGGCGGGGCGAAGCCGACGTCGGGCACGCTCATGCCGGCGATCGTGTGGCAGGAGATGCAGTCCGCGGCGAAGTCGCGGTGCGGGATCACGGGCGGCGCGCCGTCGTAGAGGCGCCGCTCGGCGCGCAGTCTCGCTGTGGTCTTCTGGGCGCCGGGAACGCCAGGTACCGCGACCATGGTGGTGCTGCCGGCGTCGCCGCCGCAACTCGCCAGGAGCGCCAACAGAACCCACGTCCGGCGCGTGGTGGTCATGCTCGTTCCACGCGCACCGCGCACTTCTTGTAGTCCGGCTCCTTGCTGAGGTTGTCCATCGCGTCGAGCGTCACGCGGTTGATGAGCGTGTGCTCGTCGAAGAACGGTACGAAGACCTGGCCCGCGGGCGGCTTGCCGCGCCCGTCGACCATCGCCGGCAGTTCGACCTGGCCGCGCCGCGAGACGAGCCGCACGCGATCCCCCGACTTGATGCCGAGCCGCGTCGCATCGGCGCGGTTGATCTCGACGTAGGCCTGTGGCACCGCCTGATGCAGCTGCTTGACCCGCCGGGTCATCGAGCCTGTATGCCAGTGTTCGAGCACGCGGCCCGTGCAGAGCCAGAACGGGTAGTCCT
Organism: Planctomycetota bacterium; assembly: GCA_043740335.1. Taxonomy (GTDB): domain Bacteria; phylum Planctomycetota; class UBA1135; order UBA1135; family UBA2386; genus DASVAL01. Next base: position 3,991 of record JAYUCN010000012.1, on the reverse strand, counting down.
GGTCCGGCACCTCTGCCGGCGGCTGGTACGGCCGCAGCCAGATCGCGGCCTTCTCGCCGTAGCCCGTGGCCTTGTAGAAGTGCACGCCCTTCGGCTTCTTGACGTAGGGGTCGAAGCCGGCGGCGTAGCGATAGCGCGTCTCCTTGCCGTCGACGACCGGCCACTGCATGCCGCGCGTCTGCTTGAGCTGGGCGTAGCTCGCGAGGTCCTTGCCGTGCCCGAGGCCGAACCTGCGGTATTCCTCGAACATCGGCTCGTGCCAGTCGCCGGTCCAGGGGAACAGATGTCCCATGCCCATCGTGCGCGCGACCTCGACGATCTGCCACGCGTCCTCGCGCGCCTCACCGGGAGCGTCGATCATCTTGTTCCAGTGCTGCGTGCGGCGCTCGCTGTTGCCGAACATGCCCTCGCGTTCCACCCACGCGGCCGACGGCAGCACGAGGTCGGCGGCGTCCGTGGTCGGCGTCGGGTAGATGTCACTGACGACGAGGAAGCGCCCGTCGCCGGGCTTGCGGTCGATGCGGTGCAGGTTCGGCATCGACACCCAGGGGTTGGTCGTCTGCACCCACATGACCTTGACGTCGCCGCGCGCGAAGGCGCGGAACATGTCGACGGCGTGGTAGCCGGGCTTCCCGTTGATCGTGCCCGCGGGCAGGTTCCAGATCTTCTCGGCCTCCTTGCGGTGCTCGGGGTTCGTGACCACGAGGTCGGCGGGCAGGCGGTTGTTGCTGGTGCCGACTTCGCGCGCGGTGCCGCACGCGGACGGTTGGCCCGTCAGCGAGAACGGGTTGTCGCCGGGACGCGAGATCTTGCCCGTCACGAGGTGCAGGTTCGTGATGAGGTTGTTCATCCAGGTGCCGCGCGTGTGCTGGTTCACGCCCATGCACCAGAGGCTCACCGTCTTGCGCCCCATGTCGCCGTACATGTCGGCCAGCGCCTCGATCTGCTGCGTTTGCACGCCCGTGATCTTGCTCACGGCGTCCGGCGTGTAGTCCGCCAGGAACTTCACGAAGTCGTCCCAGGTGGCGTCCTGCGGCGTGTCGGCAAACGTGTACTGGTCCGCCTGCTCGCCGGAGCACCCGTAGCCGATCTTGGCGAGGTCTTCGATGCCGCGCCTGCAGACGGTGTTCTCGTCGACGAACGCCTTCTGCACCATGCCCTTCTTCACGAGCAGGTGCAGGATGCCGTTGGCGAGGGCCAGGTCGCTGCCGGGCTGGAACAGCACCGTGACGTCGGCGTAGTCGCTGGTCGGCGTCAGTCGCGTCGCGATGTCGACGATGCGCACCGAGGCGTTGCGCCGCTTGTTCTCGAGCATGCGGCTGAACAACACGGGATGCATCTCCGCCATGATGTTGCCCCAGAGCAAGAAGTCCTGGCTGATGTCGAGGTCCTCGTAGCAACCCATCGGTTCGTCGCTCTGGAACTGCGTCATGAAGCCCATCACTGCGCTGGCCATGCACAGCCGCGCGTTGGGGTCGAGGTTGTTCGACTTCATGCCGCCCTTCACCCACTTGAGTGCCGCGTAGCCATCGAAGACGGTCCACTGGCCGGAGCCGTAGACGGCGATGCCGTCCGGCCCGTGGTCCTTCAGGGCGGTGCCGAACTTCTCGGCGATCAGCGCGATCGCCGCGTTCCACGAGATGCGCTGCAGCACGCCGTCCTTGCGCAGCTGTGGGTAGAGCAGCCGGTCGGTGCCGTAGAGCATCGCCGGCAGGTGGTAGCCCTTGACGCAGAGCAGCCCCTTGTTGACGGGGCTCGCCGCGTCGCCGCGCACGGCCATGACGCGGCCGTCCTTGACGCCGACTTCGACGCCGCAGCCGGTGCCACAGTAGCGGCACGGCGCCTTGTCCCACTTCAGATCGGCGTGGGCCTGCGGATCCTGGGCGTCGCGCGCGCGGACAGTCGCCGCTTGCTCGAGGTCGCGCGGTGAGAAGGCCGCGATGCCCAGCGTGCCCAGGCCACCGAGGAAACCACGCCGGTCGCAACCGGCTTCGCGAAGTTCCTTGTCAGTCATCGTGGTTCTCCGGCTTCACTTGTTGCCGAGCCAGATGTGTTCTGGTCGGGCCATGATTTCGTCGATCACCTTCTGCACGGCATCCGCCTCGGCGGTCTTGCCGGCGTGGCGCGCCGCCTCGACGAGTGCGCGCGCCTGTGGCACGAGTCCCTGGTAGAAGCGCTCCGCGACCTCGAACATGCCGTGCCAGTGCGTGTAGTCGGGCGCCATCATCGAAGCACCGTGACGCGCGCGACGGCCCTCGTGGTGCCACAGGTAGTACCACGTCCACTCGATCTCCTCGTCGAAGTCGGCCTTGGTCAGCAGACCCTGCGCCTTCAGCGCATCGACGATCATCTTGCCGGGCTTGCCGAACTTCTCGTTGAAGAGCACGACGAGGTCGTCGTACTGCTTGTAGAAGGACGTGATGTAGTCGGGCGTGTGGCAGTTGGCGCAGACCTGCTGCATGCGCTCGCGCTTCTGCACCGCGGAGACCACGGTCTGCTGCTGGCGCTCCGCCGGGTCGGTCGCGGTCACGAGTTTGCCGTTGATGTCGGTGTCGAGTACCTGGCTGATCGGTGGGCGGTTCGTCCACGACAGGCGTTCGCCGACGTCGTGTGTGATGCGGCCGCCGTTCTTGCTGTGGCCCGACATGTGGCACGTTGCACAGGTCGGCGCCTGGCTGTAGTCGACGCCGAGCACCCAGCTCTCGCCGTCGAGGTTCATCTTGTCCTTGAGGTCGCGGTAGGCGACGCCGTGCTTGGACTCCTCGTAGATCTCCTTCTGCGGATGGTCGGGTCCAAGGTGGCACTTGCCGCAGTTCTCGGGCTGGCGCGCACGCCGCGGCGAGAAGTCATGGCGGCTGTGGCAGGCACTGCACGAGCCGCGTGAGCCGTCGAGGTTGAGGCGGCCGATGCCGGTGTTGGGCCACGTTCCGTGGTCGAAGATCGGCTTGCCATTGCCGTCCTTCTGGATGCGCCCGTAGGCCGCCATGTTGGTCGGCTTGCCGTCGGCGCCGGGTTCGAGGTCGCGAAACGTCAGCGGGCTGCCGTCGGTCGCCATCAAGGCAACGAGCGAACCGTGGCACTGCTTGCAGCCGAGCGAAACCGAAGCGGCACCGTTGACCTGCTGGATGTCGGCGCGACCCGGGGTCGGCGAATGCGGGTTGAACGGGACGCGTGCCCCTTCGACGGTTTCGGCCAGGAAGTTGTCGAGCGAGTGCAGGATCTCGCCAGCGGCGGCGTGGTGGCTGCGAGCGAACTCCTGCTGCACCTGGTCGTGGCAGCGGCCGCAATCGCGCGGGGTCACGACGGCGGCGATCAGGGCGCCTTCGTGCAGGAACGCGTCGGCATCCCCTTGCTGCGCCTCGTGGCATTCGACGCAGCCGACGCCCTTGTGAGCGTGCGTGCTCGACCTCCACTGCTCGACGATGCCAGGGTTGCCTTGCATGTGGCAATCGACGCAGCGCTGGCTCGACGCCGGCACGGCGACCGGAGACGCACGGCCGGCGGTCTCGTGTTCCTTGCGCAGCACCTCCATGCGTTGCACGTAGATCAGGGAGCCGAGGAAGAGGATCCCGAGCACCGCGATGACGAACTGTTTGAACTTGAGGCTCATGACGGGGGCTGTGGCGGAGTACGAGAGGAGAGCGATCAGTGGGCGACGGCGCCTTCCCAAACGGTGAGGCCGATGATGACGAGGACCGAGAGGATCCCGAACCACACGCTGAACTCGGATCCTGGCCAGCGGCGGCGCACCCACGCGTCGATGAGAGGCCAGACGAACATCGCGAACACGATGAAGCCCATGCTCAGCACGGCGACCGTTCCCGTGAACAGCTTGAGCCAGCGGAACGTGACGTAGAAGAACCACTCGGGCTTGATGATCTCGGGCGTCGTCGTCGGGTCCGCGGGCGCGCCCATGGTGGCGGGCAGGATCGTCGAGAGCGCACTGAGCAGGATCATGAGCACGAGGCCGAGGATCAGCTCCGTGCACAGG
>JAYUCN010000011.1:0-6703 GCA_043740335.1 Planctomycetota bacterium | reverse complement strand
GGGTGGTGAATGGGGAAGGTCCTCCAGGTGCGTGATCTCGCGATCGGCTATGCCGGGGAGATGCTGCTCGAGGAGATCGCGTTCGATGTGCAGCGCGGCGAAGTGTTCGCCATCCTCGGCGGCTCGGGCAGCGGCAAGTCGACCCTGCTGCGCACGCTCACGGGCCTGCAGCCCCCGCTGCAGGGCCGGGTGCATTTCACGGGCATCGGGCCGCCGGCGTGGGCGATGACGCCGCCGTCGTTCGGGGTGCTGTTCCAGTCGGCGGCGCTGTTCGGCTCGTCGACGTTGCTCCAGAACGTGTTGCTGCCGCTCCAGAAGTGGACCGACCTGCCCGCCGACGCGGCCGCCGCGGTAGCACTGGGGCGCCTGCGCCTCGTCGGTCTGGAGCGGTTTGCACACTACCTGCCCTCGGAAGTGTCCGGCGGCATGCGCAAGCGCGCCGGCATCGCGCGGGCCCTGGCGCTCGATCCGCCGATCCTGTTCTTCGACGAGCCCTCCGCCGGCCTCGATCCGATCACGGCGGCCGAACTCGACGAACTGATCCTGACGCTCGCCAGGGGGCTCATGGTTACCATTGTGCTCGTGACCCACGAACTGCCGAGCATCCTGAAGGTCGCCGACCAGTGCATCATGCTCGACCTCGCCGCTGGCGGCATCATCGCGCGCGGCGCGCCGGGCGACCTGGCCGAGCGTTCGACCGATGCGCGCGTGCAGGCCTTCTTCCGGCGCGAGCCGCTGGCGAGGATGGCGTGACCGCACCGGCCAATCGCTGGAAGCTGGGTCTGTTCGTCGTCGCCGGCTGTGCGACGACGATGACCGGGCTCACGTGGCTCGGCATGAGCCAGCTCAAGCGCGCCTACCACACGGCCTACGCCTACTTCGACGAGGCGCTCACGGGCCTCGCCGAGGGTTCGCCCGTGAAGTTCCGTGGCGTCCCCATCGGTGTCGTCCAGGACATCAGCCTCGCCGACGACCGCAAGCAGCTGAAAGCGAAGTTGTCCCTCTATGACAAGCATCTCAAGAAGCTGGGGTTCGACGTCGCGACGCTCGAGGGCGAGTGCCCGTTGCCCGCGAACCTGCGCGCCCAGGTCGTCATGTCCTGGGTCACGAGCACGTCGTTCATCCAGGTGGACTTCTTTCCTGATCCGCCGAGCGGACCGCAGCAGTTTCCGTTCGAGGTCGACCTCAACACGCTGCGCACGGTGCCCAGCACGGCCAAGGGCCTCGAGGACGCGAGCCGCGAGGTGTTGCGCGAATTGCCGCTGATGGCGATCTCGGCGCGCGAAGTCCTGGAGATGCTACGCTCCGATCTGCAGGCGGCGCGCATTCCTGAGCTGTCGGGGGGACTGCGCACGCTGCTGCACGGCCTCGAGAGCGAACTCGCCGTGCTGCACGAACAGGGCACGGTGGCAGCGGTGACGGCGGCGCTCACGTCGGTCCAGGCGACGGCAAGCGCCCTGCGCGACGACAGCGGGCCCTTGGCCAGCACGCTGCGCGAGCTGCAAGGTCTGTCGGCGGCGCTGCGCACGCAGATCGAGGCGGCGCGACTCGCGGACACGACCGGCAGTGTGCGTGGCGCCGCGGGCGCTCTGGCCGCAGTCGGCGACGACCTGCGCGGCGAACTGCCGCGCCTGCGCTCGGCACTCGCGGCTGTCGAGCGACTGGCGGCGCTGTTGGAGCGCGACCCCGGGGCCTTGTTGCACGGGCGCGGCGACGTGCAGCGGCCATTGGAGGAGACCAAGCGATGAACCGACTCCTGCGGACTTGCCTGCGGTCGAGCGCCGTCGTGCAGGCTCTCGCACTGTCGGGCTGCCTGTCATCGGCGCCGCCGGCGCCCCCAGTTCGGTGGTTCGACCCGTTGACGCCCGTCGGCGAAGCACCGGCTCGCGCAGGTGGCGCCTACGACGTGCACGTGGTCGCGGCCCCGTACCTCGGGCGCGAGTTCGTCGTGCGTACCGCCGAGCGGGAAGTCGTGTTCGACGGCGGCAACGGTTGGATCGCGGAGCCGCGTGTGCTCGTGCAGACGGCCGTCGAGCAGCAGCTCCTACCGAGTGTGCGGGGATCGGGCGCGATTGCGGTGACGATCGATGTCCTTGTGTTCGAACTCGACGTCACGGCCGCACCGCGCGCGCACGTGCGGCTCGTGGTTCGCTGTGGCGCTGTGCTGCGCACGATCGATTGCGGCGTTGCGGCCGCGGATCGTCTGCCGGCTTCGTTCGCTGCCGCGATGGCCAAAGCACTCTCGCAAGCGGCGTCCCAGGTCCGCGAAGTCGTCGGCGCCACCGCGACCCCGCCGGTCGAACGCTGATCGCGAGCAGTGATCGCCGCACCGTGGCGATCAGCCGCCGAGCACCTTGCGCAGCACAGCGGGCGTCGCAGCACACGGCGAACGCGGTAGGCCGAGCACCATGCAGCGCCGCCAGACCCCGAGGGCCATCGCCATGTGTTCGACAGAGCTCCTCGACGATTCCAGGGACAGGAGGACGACGCGCGTGGCTTCGGGGTGGCCGGCACCGAGCAGCGCTTCCCAGCGTTCCGGATGCTGGCGCAGATCGGGCGGTCCGTCGAGCAGCCGCTCCAGCGGCGGTGGTTCGGGCTCCGCGCGCAGCAACGCGGCGGCGAGGCTACCCAGCGAGGACCGATGCGGAGTCGAGCGGAACAGATCCCGCAGCAGCGGGATCGCGCGGGTCGGAGCGCTGCGCGCGAGTGTGGTGGCGGCCGCGGTGCGCAACGCCAGTGGCTGGAGCGCGTCAGCAGCCAGGCGCGCGCACAGATCGGCGAGGTCGGTGGAGAGCGGCGCGTCGTAGTTGGCGAGCAGAGCGGCCTTGCGGGCCGGATCCGGTTCCTCGCGGAGATGGCGTTCGAGTGCCACCCGCATCGTGGCACCGCCGAGGCTCAGCATCGAGCGCATGCCCTGCGCATTCTCGGCAGGGTGACTGCTGGCCAGCGCCCGCGCCGCCAGGGCGAGGGCCGGCACGTGGTGCATGCGCGTCAACGCGGCGAGGGCGGTGGCACGCTGTTCGGGCACGAGGCCGTTGCCGGCGATGCGCTCCAGGTTGGGCAGGACTTCGGTGTCGAACGCCGAATGGTTGGTGGCCAGCCACTGGAGCAAGGTCGCGCGTTCCTCGTCGCTGCCGCGCTCGAGCAGCCGGCGCATGAGTTTGCCGTCGAAGGTGCGATCGACGGGCAGCAGCAGCAGCAGCAGTTCGGCCCGCACTTCGGGATCGCGGTTGGACTCGTCGTCGAACAGGCGCCGCAGGGAGGCGGCCTGTCCGCTCTGGTCGTTCTGCGCCATGCCGAGCAGCAGGGCCAGCACCACCTCGCGCTGGCGCTTCCAGCTGGCGTGGAGAAAACTCGCCAGCACCCGGCTCGTGATCGACGCCGCCCGGTCGGGTGGCATGATGCCCAGGGCAAACGCTGCAGCCACGCCCTCGGGCTCGACCCGCGACTGCGGATCGGCCAGCAACTGGTCGAACGCGGCGGCCGAGGCGGGAATGGCGAGCAGGCCCAAGGCGACGATGGCGCGCAGCCGTGCTGGCGGCTCGGGGTCGGTAGTCATCGCCACGATGGTGGCCTGGCTCGACGCATCGGCACCCGCCGCGACGACGAGTGCTGCTTCGCCACGCACGATGGGATCAGCATGCTGCAGCCGCAGCACCGCCTCGGCTCGCACCAATCGCGCCGCCCCATAGTCACCCTGTGCCTGCGCGAAACCGCACAGCAGCAGCATCCACAGTGCGGCGAGCGTGTGCGCTAGCGACCGGCGTGCGGACCGGGTTGGTCGTTGCGGGCGCGGACCCGGCGTCCGGTTTGTGTGGTCAGCTGCGTTCACAACGTGAATGTTGGTGCCATAGTATGGCACCCTCGTGCGCGGCCTCGTGAGTCATCTCGGCAAAGTGCCGGAGTTCGACCGCGACGGCGTCGGCGCCTCAGGCAAAGGTCGTTCCCGGTCATGCGGATTGCGGTGCTCGATGGCTGGTCCGGTGTCGCCGGTGACATGTGGGTCGGGGCCCTCCTCGACGCGGGACTGCCCATGGCACCGCTCGAGGCCGCGGTGCGGTCGCTCGCCCTGCCGGGTGTGTCGATCCGTGCCACGAAGGTCCTGCGCGGCGGCCTCGCGGGCACGCACTTCGTCGTCGACGTCGATGCGGCGGCGGCAGCGTCGGGTGCCAGGCAATTCGTGCCGCTCGAAGTCGCTAGCCATCACCTCGTGCAGACGGCGACGGCGGCGGGCCATGCGCATCGGGGCCTGCGCGAGATCGAAGCGATCGTGGCTCGCGCGGAGTTGCCGGCGGCGGTCAAGGCCAACTGTCTGCAGACCTATCGGGCCCTCGGTGAAGTCGAAGCGGCCGCTCACGGCTGCTCGATCGAGGCGGTGCATTTCCACGAAGTCGGTGCCGAGGACACGATCGTCGATGTCGTGTGTGCATGTCTTGGCACGCATCTGCTCTCTGTCGAGCGCATCTACGCCAACGGCATCGCCGTCGGCTCGGGCACGGTGCGCGCGGCCCACGGCGTCTTGCCGGTGCCGGCGCCAGCGACGGCGGCGCTGCTGCGCGGCATTCCCGTGCGCACCGGTGGCCTGCGTGGCGAACGCACGACGCCGACCGGGGCGGCGCTGCTGCGCACGCTCGTGCACGAGTTCGATGCGGCGGTGACGTTCACTGCCGAAGCCATCGGCTACGGTGCCGGCACGCGCGACGGTGACGACGTGCCGAACCTGTTGCGACTCACGGTCGGTACCGCGGCGAAGAGCACGTCGGCGGTGGAACTCGTCGAACTGCAGTGCCAGCTCGACACGGCGACCGGCGAGCAGGTCGGGTGGTTGCTCGAGGAACTGCTGCGCGCGGGTGCGGTCGATGCCTTCGCCGTGCCGGTGACGATGAAGAAGGGGCGGCCGGGGCTGCTCGTGACCGTGTTGTGCGACGACGCGCGCAGTGTGCCGCTCACGAACCTGCTGCTCGAAGAGTCGTCGTCGCTCGGCGTGCGGCGTCATCGTGTGCAGCGCACCGTGCTGGAGCGGTGGCAGGAGACGCGCGACACGGTGATGGGGCCCGTGGTCTTCAAGGTGGCGCGCCTGCCGAGTGGCGTGCTGGCAGCGCGGCCCGAGGACGACGACGTGCAGCGGCTCTGCCGCGAACGCGGGCTCGGCCGCGCCGAGGTGCTGCGGCGACTGCTCGGTTGATGCGCGCGCAGTTGCAGTGCCGGGCCATCTATGTCCGATGCTAGCGTGAACGGCATACCGTTCACGAATCGCCAATCGTGAGCGGTATACCTTTCGACATGACGATGCTCGATCTGCTGGCGCGGTGGAACCGCTGGGGCTCGGCCACGCTCGCGTCCGGCCATCGGCGCGAGGTGGAGAGCCAGATCGAGTCCTGGCTCGACCGCAAGGAAGTCATCGTCACGAATCGCGGCATGGCCTCGCCGCTGCGCACGATCCACACCGAACGACCGTGGCGCTGCGGCCAGATGGGCTCGTGAGCCTACCACGAACCTCGTACTTCTGCCCGAACGCGGTCTTCTGCGTGGGGGCTGCCTCGCCTTCGACCGCAAGACGAGCCAGCGCCGCGGCCAAGTGCCGTCCCGTCGTTCGGGTCAAACCGATGGCTGCGAAGAACGCCGCCTTGAAGCGACCCACTGGATGCAGGTGCGACAGCAGGTAGTCGCGCACCTTCGACGCATCGATCAGGGCTCGCTCTGCAGCGGGGAGCTTCATCGATTCGTCATGTCATCCGCCGGAACCAGGAACCGCAACGATCCCGGGGTTCATCCGTCGAGTTGTCCAACATGACCTGCCCGCGTGACGCCGATCGCTACGCGCGGCCCGCGGCAATGCGATGGCCCGTGAACTCGATCACGCCGGTAGCGAGATTCTCTGCCACCGCGGCGCGAATCGGGGCACATAGGCATTGCGCGATGACGGCCACCGGGGCCGTCGACGGCGCGAAGGAGATGCGTATGCTGCGATGCGAGATGCCGACCATCACCGCCGCGAGAAGTCGTTCACGCCACAGGCGCTGGACCTACGCCGACTACTGCCGGATCCCCGAGGACGGCAAGCGCCACGAGATCATCGACGGGAGGCACTACGTGACCCCGTCGCCTGACATCGGGCACCAATGGGCTTCGGGGCAGCTCTTCTACGAGCTCACACGCAAGATCACGAAACGTGGCCGCGGGCTCGTGTACTCGGCCCCCCTGGACGTGCACCTTGACCGCGGCAGCGTGTTGCAACCTGACATCATCGTCGTTCACGAGGGGAACGAGGGCATCCTCGACGACAAGAAGAAGGTCAACGGCGTTCCGGACCTCTTGATCGAGGTCCTGTCGCCGTCCTCTCGAAGTCGAGACATGAGGGTCAAGAAGGGGCGCTACGAGCGGGCCGGTGTACCCGAGTACTGGATCGTGAGCTGGAAGCGGAAGGCCATCGAGCAGTTCGTGTTGCGCGACGGCAAGTACAACCCACCGATCGTCTGCCGTGACCGCATCCGCCTCCGCATTTTGCGCGGAGTCACGATCGACCTGACGAAGGTCTGGTGACTGCCTCTACAGATGGCCCGTGAACTCAGGCGGGTCGGTGTTGACCCGCACCTGTTCCCGTCTGCGCATCGGCCTGCACGCAATGGCCTCGACGCGGCAGTACGGGCCGCGTGAAGTTCGCCGTCGACGACCGTGGCGCTGCGGCCAGACGGGCTCGCGA
>JAYUCN010000010.1:0-2749 GCA_043740335.1 Planctomycetota bacterium | reverse complement strand
CCAGGGACTGGTACGAACGCGAACGGGCTGGCCTCGGTGGCGAGTTGTTCACCGAGACGGTTCGCGTCCTTGCCATGGTTGCCGAACATCCGCTCCGCCACCGGGTCGTGCGTCACCATCTCCGACGCGCCTTGATGCAGCGCTTCCCGTACGCCATCTACTACCGGGTCCACGCCAACACCGTCGTAGTCGAGGCGTTCCTCCACGGCAGCCGAGATCCTCGGACTTGGATTGCTCGCGACCCGTAGCGCACGGGTCGGATTCCATGGCGTCTCTACCGGCCGGCGCCGACTGCCCCACGCACAATCTCTACGTACACCATGACGACGTCGTCCACGAACGCGGCGACTCCACGCGGCGGTTCGATACTGTGCTGGGGGCTACCAAGCAGCTTGGGGTCCTCGCGGAAAGCAAGGATGCACTTCGCGAGTTCCGGGTTGCGGCGCGCGATCGGGGCATCGTGCTCGGCTTGTCGCCACGGCCCGTGCTGTCGCTCGGCTCGGCCCCGAGCGTCGGCGATCTGCTGGCGACGCTGCCGGTGACGTCGAAGCGACGCGAGTGAACGACCTTTGGGAGGCTCGCACTAAATGACTGCTGCCGTCCATGCCAGGAAACAAGCGGCTTCCAGGGTTTTGACATCGCCTTGGATTGCATCTGGTCGAACGTCGTCTCGAACTCGCGTTGCAGGTCGAAGGCCGTCGCCGCGTTCGACATCACCGTGCCGGGTGTCCCTCGTGGCCCACGCCAGCCATCGATCCTGACTGCGGGCAGTTTGGCGGCGGACTGCGTAGGATCGCGCGCCGATGCGTCCGTGGCACAAGGTCCTGTCCTGCCTGCTCATGCTCGGGGCCTTGGTCGTCACCCTTGCGCGCACGGTCCGCCTGCCGAACGACTGGGCCGAGGCGCACTGGTTGCTCGACTACCGCTTCGGCTTCGTCAAGCGCGGGCTGCCGGGGCAACTGCTCACGTGGATGACGAACGCGCTCGGGGTCACCATCGACGAGGGCATCCTCGGCGGGGTTGCGCTCGCGATCTTTGCGGCGTTCGGCGTCCTGCTGTTCCTGATGGCGTGCCGCGTTGCCCGCAGCGCCGCGTGGAGTCCGGCCGTGGTCGCTCTGATGGTGGCGTTCCTGACCTCGCCGTTCCTGGTCATGACGGGACACCTCGTCGGTTACTACGACCATCTCTTCCTCTGCATGGGCGTGCTGTCCATGTGGCTCGCGCTGCGCGGGAAGTTCTGGTCGGGAGCCGTGGTGCAGGTGGTGGCGCTGCTCGTGCACGAAAGCTGCGTGGCTCTCATCTACCCGGCCTTCGCGCTCGCGTGCCTGCTGCGCGCTGCGCGAACCGAACCCGGTGAGAGGCCGCCGTCCCTGCTGCCGCTCCTGCTCCCACTCGCCATGGCGGTGGTCATGGCGATCGTGCTGGCATCGCCGCCCGCGGCGTTCGTCGCGCACTTTGGCAACCGGCTGAAGCAGTTTCCCTTCATCGGCGGCGGCTATGACACGATCACCCCGGGGCTGCTGGTGCTGTCACCGGGGGAAGCGTGGGCGCTCGTGAGTCCCAAGTACGCGGAGCGCATGGCGCAGCCGTCGTCGTTCGGTCTCGTGCTGCCGACCATGATCGCGCTGCTCGTGGGTTTTGCGCAGCGCACGCGGCTGCCGCACCTGTCGGTCGAGGCAGCCGCGGTGGCGGTCGTGGTGCTGCTGCCGCAGGCCCTGCACCTCATCGCGTGGGACCTCGAACGGATCTGGACCTACTCGATCTTCACCACGTTCCTCGTGGTCTGGCTCTACGTGGAGGCACGGCGGTCCGAGGGAACGGAAGGCGTCGGCGTGTTCGTCGCCTCGCTGCTCGCGGTGGGGGCCAACCTCATCATGGAGACGCCGCTCCTGGACAATGCCCAGGACCGCTTGCCGTGCGGGATGCGTGGCGGGGTGCTGCTGGCCCTGCTCGGCGGCTTGCTGTTGCTCGGTTGTGCGTCGTCGTCGACGACCTGGCGCGAGCGGTTCCGGTTGCAGGGACGTTCGCTCACGGACTTCCTGTTCCGGCGACGGGGGTGAGTTGCCGGCAGAGTCGCCGAGCCTCGATGCCGAGCCACGCGGTCGATCGTGGACGAAATCGGCAGTTGAATCTCTCGAACCGCTACTTAGCATCCGCGGGCAGGAGAACCGAACCGTCAAAACCATGCCAAGAACCAACCCGTCGAAGTTCGTCCGTCGTTCTGTCGTCATGACCCTGGGACTGCTGCTCGCCGGTTGCGCGACCACAACGAACCCTGGCCGCGGGTTCGGCAGCGCCAACGCGGACGCGAACGCGAGCTGGGGCGCTGCCGCGGGCGCGCGCTGGACCGCGGGCGGCGACACGCCGATCGAGGCCGCGCTTGCTGCGATGCCGCCGCAGGGACCGAGCATCTCACAGGTCCACCCGAGCACCATGGTCACGCTGGGCCTTGGGCTCGGAGAGACCGACTTCGAGACGAACACGGGGGCCCAGATCGTCTCCTCGAGCAGCAATTCCTACGTCGGACGGCTGCGGGCCGAGCACTTCTGGGAGTCCGGATTGGGCGCCTACTTCGCCGGCAGCATCGGCTCCGCGGATGAGATCCGCGGGCCTGGCTCGTCCCTCGACGAGCAGGGTGGGTTCCTCGCGTTGTCGTATCGTGCCACGGTGGAGAACTACTTCCGCATGCCGGTGCGATTCGGGCCCTTCGTGCATTCGTCGAAGCAGAAGGGTGCTGGCATCGTCAACG
>JAYUCN010000009.1:0-6716 GCA_043740335.1 Planctomycetota bacterium | reverse complement strand
GCGATCATGTAGGCCAGGTGGTAGACGAGCGTCGTCTTGTCGAGGCCGCCCTTGTTGTCGAAGAAGGCGAGGGTTTTCATCGCCGCCTACGAAGTGTTGCCCGCACATAGCCGCTGTCGAAGGCAAACTCGGCTCGCGGACTGCCGTTCTTCTCGAGGGCATCCTGCGCGCGCAGCACACCTCGGCCATAGCGATTCACGTAGCCGAGGTTCCTGAGTGCCTCGGCGATCACGGGGTTTCGATAGCTGGTCTGCTGCGGGAAGTTCCCTGGCGACACTTCGCCATACAGGCCGCCAGGACTCTGGATCTCGAGCCGATCGTCGAGCCATGTCACGCGCAGCGGAGCGGTCGATGCGTAGTCCCGGTGCATCACGGCGTTGAGCACGAGCTCGCGCACGGCGACACGCGGGTAGGAAGCCACGTTGCGTTCTCTGAGGGCGGATTCCGTCACTGGGAACTGAGCCAACTGGGCGTCGATCAGGGCGTCCAATTCCCTGAGTACGGTGAGCAGGTCCCCATGCATCTGCCGGTCGTTCGTGACGGGTGCAGCGACGGAGTCTCCGGCAACGCGCAGGAACTGGATGTAGGCACCCGGCAGCCAACGCCTGACGTCGACCCCGAACAGTACGATGCCCGCGTGCGTGGGGCAGACGTGCTTCAAGTCGAAGAAGCGAAGCGAGGCGAGCTGTTGTTCGACGGCGCGGTTGTTCTCGGCAATGACCTCGGCTGCGATTGCCTGCTGCCGATAGTCGTTGAGGAAGAGCGGCAAGGCGATGTCGGTCACGCGGCTGTCCAGGCAAGGCTGGGCGTCGAACGTCCTCGCTTGCGACACTCTGCGCTCGATGAGCTTCTGTTCCTCGTGTTCGGTGGCGTGACCGCGGCGTGGACCGACCCGGATGCAGACCCTCCCTTTGTAACGCACTGGCGGCAAGGGCGACGGGTGCACGGTCACGACCGCGACATCGCCTCTGGCTGTAGCCACCTTCTCGACCGTCATGCTCGGCAACGGTTGGATGTTGCCGTCGGAACGGAGCGCGCCAAGATTGCGCAGCAATTCATCGGTGATGGGCGTCCCGGCGAAGTTGCCCTTGTCGTCGACTCCCACGACAAGGTGACCAGGCTTGCCATGTCCAGGAACGTCGTTCGCAAAGGCGCAGACAGCCTCGGAGAACTTGTCGGTGTCCTTCGTTGCGACCGTGAACTCGACGCGATCCGCTTCATGGCTGGCGAGCAGAGCAAGAAGTTCGGCTTCGGTCATCATGGGAACACGGCATGCCGGGCCTGGGATCCGCGCATGGTTCGACTGCTACTCTCCATCACGATCCGCCTTCGGGGAAGGCCGCAGTTGGTTTCCTCGCCTGACACCGTCGGTCAAGAACCGATGCGGTAGTGGCGCACTTCGTAGGCGGCGAAGGCGTCGACGAAGGCGCCGTTGACGATCGGCACGGCCCGCTTCTCGGCGGCGACCTTCGCGCTGCGGTCCGTCTTGCCGACCGTGAACGTTGCGCGCAGCGGTGTTGCGCTCAGCGACGCCGTGAACAGATGCAGCGTGGTGCCGACCCGATGCGCCCGCACCGCGATCTCACCGGCCGGTGTCGTCGTGACCTGTACGGCGTCGGTCGCGAGCGGGGAGTTGAGGATCGGTGCCAGCTCCAGGACTTCGGCGTCGAGGTCCTTCACGGCGGCCGCGATCTCGGCATGCTCGAGCAATCCCGCTTCGACGAACTTCGGCGCGAACTCGTGCGCGAAGTAGATGATGCCGCGCGCCCCGCACGCGATCGCCATCCACACCTCGGTACGCACCTGCTCGGCGGTCGGCCGCACGTCGGCGTTGTCGACATGCGCCGTCTCGATGCAGGCCCACACGGGCTTCTTGCCGCCCGTCCAACCGGCGAGCCGTTGCACGCCGTGGCCGACGAACTCGAGGTGCCCCTTCACGTCCTTGTGCTTGTGCGTCACCGGGTAGATGTCGAACGACACGAGGTCGCAGCCCTTGCCGTACTCGGGATAGTCCTCGGGGTGGTTCGTGCGTTCGCCGCGGCCGTACCAGCCGTCCCAGGCGGCACCCTGGCCGAGGTTCAGGAGGATCGGCCGCGTCGGGTCGGCGTGCTGCAGGCGTTCGTAGGATTCGGCGACCTTCGCCGGCAAGATCGGCGGCGCGTAGCCCGCGAGGCGCCGGCCCTGTGCGTTGTCGGGTTCGTCGCCGTGCAGCCAACCGACGATCGTCGGGCCCTTGTGCTGCAGCGCGATCGCGTTCTGCGAACAGATCGTGCGCATCGAGGCCTGGTCGAGCGCGTCGAGCTGCGCCTTGGTCGGTCCTTCGAAAAGGCCGACGTAGAGATTGATGCCGAGGTCGCGGTAGCGGACCGCGTTGTGCGGCGACTGGAGCCACACCCCGAGCGGAAAGAACTTCGGGTCGTCGGGCAGGCCGTTCTTGAAGCGTTGCGGGGTGGCCGCCGGCGCGGTCGGCGCTGCGGGCGGCGTCTGTGCTTGGATCGTGATGGTCAGGAACGACAGCAATAGCAGACGTCGCATGGTGCGCATGGTAGGGATCGAGGGCAGGCTCAGTGTGGAAGGGCGTCGAGTTCGGGCGGCGGTCGCCGGCGCAGCAGCGAGCAGCAGGCTTCGCCCGTGATCCAGAGAGCGAGCGCCAGCAGCACGACGGCGACACTCGCGAGCAGCGTGTCCTTGGCGCCGGCGATCTGCAGCACGAGCGCCGTGATCGTCATGCCCATCATGAACACCATCGGCACGCCGACGGCCCAGCGCAGCAGCGCACTCTTCCCGGTGTTCCTGAGCCACAGCGACAACCCGACCAGCGTGAGTCCGGCCAGCAATTGGTTGGTCGAGCCGAACAGCGGCCAGATCACGGTGTAGGCCGGCACGACCTTGCCGGTGCCGTCGACGACGGTCTGCGCGACGAACCACGCCGGCAGCAGCAGCGACACGAGCGTGCCGACCAGACCCGCGGTGCGCGTGCGCCAGCCCGTGAACTCCGTGAACAGGTAGCGCGCGAGCCGGGTACACACATCGAGCGTGTCGTAGACGAACGTCGCGAACGCGAGCATGCCGAATGCCACCGCGAACTGCAGCGGCACAGAGAGCTGGTGCAGGAACGAGCCGATGCCGACGCCGAAGATCTTGTCGGGCCCCTTCCTCGCGAGGTCGCTGCCCGGTGGCAGCATCATGACGCAAGCCAGCGCCAGCAACGCGACGACGCCTTCGAGCAGCATGCCGCCGTAACCGACGAGGTGCGCGTCGGGTTCGCGGTCGATCTGCTTGCTCGTCGTGCCCGAACAGACGAGGCCGTGAAAACCGCTGCAGGCGCCGCAGGCGATCGTGATGAACAGGAACGGCACCAGCGGCGAGCCGTTCGCCGAGGTGAAGCCCGTGCAGGCGGGCCACTCGATCGACGGGTTCGACCACAGCAGACCCAGCAGGCCGCCGCCGAGCGTGAGATAGAGGAAGAAGCCGCCGAGGTAGCCGCGCGGCTGCAGCAGGAGCCACATCGGCAGCACCGAGGCGATGCCGCAGTAGGCGAGGATGAGCCACGCCCACCACAACGACGGCACCTGGCCATCGGCGCGCAGTTCGATCGGCAGCAAAGGACCGAGCCAGATCGCGAGGCCGACGGCCGGCACGAACACGATCGTCGTGAGCCACAGCGGCGGCCGCACGAACTTGACGACGACGCCCATCAGGAGGCTGAGCCCGAGGTAGAGCATCGAACTCGACGCGACGCCGCCGCCGGCGACCACCACGTTGCTGCTGGACTGGCCCGGCAAGGCGACGTCGAGCGCTTCGACGAACGCGCGCGCCGTGACGTCGGTGAAGGCGATGATCACGTAGATGAGGGCGAGCCAGATGTAGATCGTGAAGACCGTGTAGCTGCGCGGGTTCAGGTTCTGCTTGAGCACCTGCGCGATCGAGCCGGCGCCGTGGCGCACCGAGGCGACCAGGGCCGCGAAGTCGTGCATCGCGCCGATGAAGATGCAGCCGAGCACGATCCACCAGAGCGCGGGCTGCCAGCCGAACATCGTCGCCGCGACGATGGGCCCGACGATCGGGCCCGCGGCCGAGATCGCCGAGAAGTGCTGTGACAGCAGGTAGAAGCGAGGCGTCGGTACGAAGTCCTCGCCATCTTCGTGCACGTGGGCCGGCGTGCGGGTCGCAGGGTCGAGCCCGAACAGGCGGGCGAGCAGTCGCCCGTAGAAACGATGGGCGAGCGCGAAGGCGACGAGGCTCAGCAGCAGGATGGCTGCGAGGGACGGCATGCGCCCATGCTGCCGCGCGCGCGGTCACGGTGCGAGCATCGACTGCGCTTCCGATGCCGGCGTCGCGGGAACCGGTGTTGCGCGGTCTTGGCATGGGGTTCACGATGGACATCGACCCGCGCCGCCTGATGGAGTGCCGGGCGTCCGAGAGCATGACCGACAGCGCCAACGTCCGTGCGGGTTTCTGCGACTGCCTCGTCCGCGTGGCACCGTGGCTCGAACTGGTGGCGCTGCTGACGTTCGTCATCACCCGCGCGATCGGCTATGGCGATCACGTCGACTTCCACATGGAGGACGAACTGAGCTACTACCTGCACATGGGTCGCGAGCTGGTGCGGGCCGGCGCGCTGCCGGCCCTGGCGTACGCACCGGTCAGCTCGTTGGCCTACGGCCTGCTCTGCACCTTGCCGCTCGGCGGCTGGCCGCCAACCGACGTGATGTACTGGCTCAACGTCCTTGCAGCACCCGTCCTGCTGTGGTGGGCGTTGCGGCCGGTGTTGCCAGCACCGCTCGCGCTTGCCGTCGCAGCCTGGTGCGGCAGTGCGAACCAGCTGTTGCAGGCCGACCGCACAGGAGCGATGGCGATCCCGCACGTCTACGCCTTCACTGCAGCGCTCGTGTTCGCGGCGGTGGGCGTCTGCGCACGGCAGCGGTTCGGTTGGAGTCTGATCTTGCTCGCTGTCGCGGCGTTGAATCGCGTCGAGTTGACACCGTGGTTCGCGGTGTTCGCGTTTTTCCTCGTGGCGTCGCGATCGACCGGCTGGTCTCTGCGCAAGCGCTGGGCCGTTGGCGCCTTGGTCGCAGCGCAACTGGCACTCGTTGTCGGCGACGCCGGCTGCCACGGGCGGTCGTGGGTGACGTTCCAGCAGCACTACGCGCAAGCGGCGGTGTTCGAGGACCTCCAGCGTGAGGGGGAGAAGTCGCCGGAGCGTTCCGCCGCCGCGCGCCTCGAACTGGAGCGAGCGTTCTCGGAGCCGAGATCTCGCGTCGCGGTCGATTTCCCTGCTGCGACGTCGGTCAATGCGGCGTTGCGGGAGAATCCGTGGCGCTTCATGCACCACGTATGGCGCAACGTCTGCGAAGCGCCGGCGAGGCTGGTTGCCGCACAGACTACGACCCTGTTGCCGCGTGCGATCGCACCCATGGTGCTCGGGCTGCTCGGTGTGTTGGCGGCGATCGGCTGGGTGATGCGCTGGCGCAGTCGCGCCGCGGGGCCGGCGTGGCCTCTGCCCTTGTGGTTGCTGTTCTTGACCAGTCCGCTCGCGCTCGCGGCACCGATGTTCGCAGCGGCCCGCGGTGAGTTGATGTGGCCGCTGTTCCCAGCCTGGGCCGTCCCGCTCGGCGGCGGCATCGCGGCGCTGCTTCTGCGCGTCCCGCGCCGCGAACTGCTGTCGCCGCTCGCTGCACTCACGCTGCTCGCAGTAGCGTTCGCTGTGCCGGGACCCTTTGTCGGGCCGCCATGTCGCTTGCAGCACCGGGACGTCTTGGCGCTGTTCACCGCGCAGCCGCCGCTGCCGAATGCACGTTTGCTGTGCGCATGGCACACGTACCCGGAACTGATCGATCGACCGGATGTGGTCGCCTTCGCGGCCGTGCATCTGAGCGCTGCCTCGCTCACGGAGTTCAACGCCGGCAAGCCGGGAGACCTGCTCCTGCGCACGCCCGACCTTGCCCGCCTGGTGCCGCGTTGGTCGGACGTCTTGGCATGGCTCGGCGGCAGTGCGCAGTGGCGGGTCGCGGGCCAGCTCGGCGACGTGACGCTCTACGCGAGGGTCGTCGAAGGGCGCTGAGGCACAAAGGCCTCCGCCTTCACACCGGCGTGTCGGCAGCCGCCCGCTACTTCGCGATGCGTTCCTTGAATTCGAGCGTCTCGGTGTCGATGCGCACCTTGTCGCCGACGTCGCAGAGCATGTTCACCTTGATCTTCAAGCCGTTCTCGACCACGGCTTCCTTCTGGCCCGTGCCCGCACCGCGGATCGGCGGCGACGTGTCGGTGATCGTCAGGATCGAGTGTTTGGGCGGGAAGACCGCCACGAGCTGGTCGCTGACGAAGAAGCCCTTGTAGGTCGCCGACGGCCACTTCAGCGCGTCCTCGGCGGCGGCGACGGCGCAGCGCACTTCGTCGCCGGACTCACTGAAGAACACTTCGTCGATGCCGTCGCGGTAGGAGTGGGTCAGGTCCCGCTCTTCCTTGTCGAGCACTTCCCACTTGCTGTCGGTGTGCTCCTTCAGTTCGGTCACGCGGCCGTTCTGGAGGTCCTTGATGCGCAGCTGCACGAACGCGCGGCGGTCGTTGCGCAGGATGTTCCACCAGACGACGGTGCACATGCGGCCCTCATGCGAAACGAGCGTACCGGGACGAAGTTCGTTGGCGGCGACTTGCATGGGGCAAAGAAGGTAGCGACCCGCCACGGCCCTCGCCACTGCCGTGGCGGCCGAAGC
>JAYUCN010000008.1:0-2751 GCA_043740335.1 Planctomycetota bacterium | reverse complement strand
ATGCGGCCGTCGCTCTGCAGTGCTACGTGCACGCTGTAGAGATGCGGATCGAGCGGCGACCACAGCGTGGGGGACGGCACCTTCAGAACACCCGTCGTCGCCACGCCCGCGTCGACTTCGAAACGCGCCTCGGCGACAGGCTTGTCCCCATCACGCACCGTCACCACGGCCTCAAGCTTTCCAGTCGCCGGGCCCAACGTAGGCACCGAGTAGACGAGTTCCCCCGTTCCCTTCCCGAACAAGAACAGCCCCAGCCGATCGATCACGGGCCCGCGGTCGAGGCACAGCGTCACGTCCTGCCAGATGCCACCGAAGTGCGGTTGGATGATCGGTAGGAAGCCCTGCGTGTTGTGGCCGACCTTCTCGTCGACGCGCACCTCGAGCTGGTCCTGGCCGTTCCACTGCAGCGCGTCGCTGACATCGACACGGAATGGCGTCCAACCACCGAGGTGTTGCCCGACTTCCTTGCCGTTGCAGAAGACCGTCGCGTGCGTCGCCACTGCGGCGAACTCCACGCGCACACGCGCGCGGCGTTCGGCCGGCAGCGGCAGAGTGTGGTGGTACCGTACGACACCGTCGAAGCCATGACCGAACGTGGTCTCGAAGGCGTTCGGAACCGTGCCCGGATGCGGTGCTGGGTGGGCTTCGTCGAGCGGCTCGGAGCGCAAGGTCCACGTGCCATCGAGGGAAATGCGTTCTTGGGCTTGGAGGCCGCACCAGAACGCGAGCGGCAACCCGGCGCCGAGCAGGTGCTTCATCGGAGGCCGTAGACGAGGCTGAGCTTCGCGTCGAGGTAGGCCAGGAACGGCTCGCTCGACAACGGTTCGCCAGTGACGAGCTTGCACAACTCCGCCGGCGTGTGGCGACGGCCATGGCGGTGCACGTGACGGCGCAGCCATTCGCGCAGCGTCGTGAACTGGCCGCGCGCGAGCGGCGCTGCCAGCCCACCGAGCGCCTTGTCGGCCGCCGCCGCGATCTGCGCCGCGTACAGATTGCCGAGTGTGTAGGTCGGGAAGTAGCCGAACAGACCGCACGACCAGTGCACGTCCTGCAGGCAGCCGGAGCGATCGTCGGGCACCTGCACGCCGAGGTACTCGCGGTAGAGCGCGTTCCACTGCTCGGGCAGGTTGGCTGTGCCGAGCCGGCCGTCGATGAGCGCCTGCTCGATCTGGAAGCGCACCATGACGTGAAGGTCATACGTGGCCTCGTCCGCCTCGACGCGGATGAGGCTCGGCTGCACGACGTTGGCGGCCCCGAACACCGACTCCGGGCTGTGCCCCTTGCACGCAGCGCCGAGGTGCTGCTGCGCGATCGGCCAGCACCATTGCCAGAATGCCGCC
Organism: Planctomycetota bacterium; assembly: GCA_043740335.1. Lineage (GTDB taxonomy): Bacteria > Planctomycetota > UBA1135 > UBA1135 > UBA2386 > DASVAL01. The sequence continues at coordinate 1,411 of JAYUCN010000008.1, read as the reverse complement.
GAACGGCCCACGTGGTTCTCCCAGAGCCGGCTCTGGCTTTCGTGGATGCCGAGCGACACGGCTTCCCCGAGGGGAGTGCCGAAATGCACAGGCTCGAGGCCCTGTTCGTAGAGACCGTGGCCGCCTTCGTGCATCGTCGAGCCGAGCGCGTCGAGCACGTTGTCGCGATGGAAGCGCGTCGTCAGGCGCACGTCGCCGCCCGTGCTCGTGCAGAACGGATGTGCACTGCGGTCGAGGCGGCCGCGCGTGAAGTCGAAGCCCATCGCCGTGACGACGGCCCGCACGAACGCTTCCTGCTTTGCTTCGTCGATCGGGACGCGCGCGAAGGCATCGCTCGGTGACCTGCCTCCGGCGAGCCGCTGTCGCAGCGCCACGAGCCGCACACGCAGCGGCGTGAACAGGGCCTCGAGGTCGCGCGCACACATGCCGGGTTCGTAGAGGTCGGCGAGCGCGTCCCAGCGCGACTGCCCCGGTACCTTCAGGCAATCGGCCTTCTGCTGCTGCAGCACGACCATGGCCTCGAGCCACGGGCGGAACTTGTGGAAGTTGGACGCGGCGCGCGCGTCGACCCAGGCTTGCTGAGCCCGGCTCTCGGTCTCGGCCAGTTCCGCGACGAGCTTGCACGGCAGCTTCGTCGCGCGGTCATGGTCGCGGCGCAGACCGCGCACGTTCGCGGCGCGATCACCGTCCTGCGGTAGGTGCGGATCCAATTCACACGCAGCGAGCCACGCACCAACGCGCGGGTCGGTCACCCGTTCGTGCTGCAACCTCGCGAGCAGCGCCAACTGCTGCGCACGCAGGTCGCCTGCCCCCTTCGGCATGCCGGTCTCCTGGTCCCACGCGAGCAGTGCCGAGGTCGACCCGAGCAAAGCGGTTTCGCGCGCATGCGCGAGCAGGGCGTCGTAGGCGGCGGCAGCGGACATTGCCGAAGGCTACCCGCAGCCGTTCACCGCGCGTGGTGTGTTCGCCGCCCGACGGCGACGCGCAGCCAAAGGCTCCTATCGGGGCGCCCCCCTGGCGAGCCAGGGTCAGAGGGCTACAGTTGCGACTGCCATGGAACGCGCGCGCCACACAGCGGTCGGACTCGTGCTCGTGGGCGCTGGCTGTCTCGCGGCCGGCCTCGTGCTCGGCAGTTGGTGGCCGACGAACACGCGCACGGTCTGGAGCGATCCGGGCCCGACTCTGCGCAGCCCCGGTGCGCCGATGGCGTCCTTCGCCGACGTCGTGCAGAAGATCGGCCCCGGCGTGGTGACCGTGCGGGCGCGCCTCCCGCTCGAGCCCGACGCCGACAAGGCACCGGTCGCGTCGATACCGACCGCCGACGGCGGCGCCTTGGCGGGGCAGACCGTGTTCGCCGCGCAACCCGGGTTCCGCACCGGTTCGGGGTTCGTCGTCAACGCGCGCGGCCTCG
>JAYUCN010000007.1:0-6726 GCA_043740335.1 Planctomycetota bacterium | reverse complement strand
TGCTGCCGAATGGCGACCTCGTGGCGGCGGGTGATTTCCTCAATGCGGGTGGCGTCAGCGCGTTCAACATTGCTCGCTGGAACGGTACGAGCTGGTCGCCGATGAGCGTGGGGATGGACTACCGGATCTACGCCCTTGCCAAGCTGCCGAACGGCGATCTCTTGTCAGCGCGCGGGTTCTCGTCCTTCGTCAACATCTACCAAGTCGCGCGCTGGAACGGCACAGCATGGTTGGGTTTTGGTGGGCCAATGAATGGCCTGATCAATGCCGTAATGGCGCTGCCGAACGGCCAGATCGTGGCTGGCGGCTTGTTCTCGTTTGCGAGCGGCGCAAGCGCAAATTCGATCGCCCGCTGGAATGGCGGTTGGTCGGCGCTCGGCGCCGGGTTCTTCAGCGGCCCGTTGAGTTCACCGTTGAGCAGGGTGCGTGCTTTGGCGACGCTACTGAACGGCGACATCGTGGCGGCTGGCGAGTTCACCTGGTCAGGTAGCGTGAGTGTGAATCACATCGCGCGGTGGAATGGTACGAGTTGGGCGGCGATGGGCACGGGCCTGAACGACATCGTCGTGACCCTTGCCACCTTGCCGAACGGAGATCTCCTCGCGGGCGGAGGGTTCACGAGTGCGGGTGGCGTCAATGCCCACCTTGTCGCCCGTTGGAATGGCACGAACTGGTCGGCGCTCGGCTCGTTGACGAGCGCACCCTACACGGCCGTGACCGCGCTTTTGTCGATGCCGAACGGCGACGTGGTGGCGGGCGGTGGCTTCACGTTTCTTGGCGGCACGCCTGCCAACAACATCGCCCGTTGGAATGGAACGCAGTGGTCACCCTTGGGTCTTGGCACGAGCCACCAGGTCACTTCCTTGGCGGCTCTGCCGAACGGGGACGTCGTAGCGGTTGGCGTTTTCAATAATGGGGGCGGCGTGAGTGCGAGCATCGAGCGATGGAATGGCATCGCCTGGTCAGCCATCGGGTCGGGCGTGAACGACTACATTTGGGGGCTCACGACGATGGACAATGGAGACCTCGTGTTGGGCGGGGAGTTCAGTCAGGTCAATGGCGCGCTCTCGCGCTACCTCGCTCGCATGACGACAACGTGTCCGGCCTCGGTCGCGCCGTCGGGCATGGGCTGCACAGGCTCCGGTGGTCCGAACGTGCTGACCGCGATGTCGCTGCCGTGGACGGGAGCGACGTTCCGTGCCGTAGCGACGGGAATGAGCGCGAACTCGCTCGCCGTCGGCGTGCGGGGACTGAGCACGGTCTCGACGCCGTTGTCGTCGCTGCACCCGCTGGGCGTCGCGGGCTGCAACCTGCTCGCGAGCGCCGATGTGCTCGACCTCTACGTGCCGACGGCCGGTAGTCTGCAGACGCAAATCATGATTCCTAACACGATGGCGCTCGCCAACCAGGTCTTCCACCACCAGATCGTGCCCGTCGACATCGATGCGCAAGGCAACATCACGGCGCTCACGAGCACGAACGCGCTCACGCTGACGATCGGGACTTTCTGAGTTCGCGGGAGATCGTGTGCGGCTGGTAACCTGTGAGTGGGATCGCCGCCTGCCTCATCCACCGCCCACGACGCCTCGCGGATCTCTAACCGCTCGCGGTCACAGCGCTCGCGGCCACCGCGCTCTGGCCACCGCGCGCGGCGAGGCAGGCGATCGCATCCCGCGCGAAGCCCCGCTGCTGGTCCCCTTCGGCGCCGCTGGGGGCGACGGCGAGCGCCTGGTTCGCCTCATGGATGCCGTCGTCATGGCGGCCCTGCGCGAATCGCAGCCACGCGCGTTCGACGAACACTGCCGCCTGGCGTCCGGTCAGCGTCAACGCCTCGTCGAGCAGCTTCTGGCTTGCATCGAGCTGGTCGAGCTGCCGGTGGGCGTGCGCCATGTGCAAGAGCGCGTACAGATAGTCCTTGTCCGTCTTCGGCATCTGGCGCGCGGCCTGCAGGGTTGCATTCCAGTCGCCACGGGCGAGCGCACGGGACGCGAGCTCGACCGGAGTCTCCCGCAGGGCACTGTCCACCTCGTGCATGTGGCGATACGCGGCGGACTGTTCTTTCCGGGCGTTGTCGCGCAGGCTCTGGACGACACTGTCCCAGGTGCCGGCGAGTCGCGAGAGGCCTGGCCTGACCGATGGCGTGAGCGCCGCGAGCGCATCGGCGATCTGGAGCATCTCCGGGCCGGGCAGGCTGAAGAGGCTGAACTGCGATGGCTCGATCACGCGGATGACCTCGATGTCGAAGTCGTTCTCCTCGCAGAACCGCAGCATCGGTCCGAGTTCGGTCCAGTTCTGCCGCATCAACGAGAAGCTGATGCTCATGCGGAGGTTGCGAGCGCGTGAGTAGGCGCGGAAGCGCTGGATGTTGGCGACGATCCGATCGTAGCGGGCGCCGACCCGGATCTGCTCGAGCAGCTCGCGGTCGCCGATCGCATCGAGCGACACACAGATCGACGGACCGAGGTGCTCGAGCACGCGCTCGACGCGTGCGTTCCACTGCGAACCGTTGGTCAGGATGAAACAGCGCGGGCGCGCGCCGGCCGCGATCATCAGGTCCCAGACGCGGTAGTTCTCGGCGACCAGGAACGGTTCGCCGCCGAGGAACTTGGCGACTTCCAGGTGCGGGATGTACCGCTCGAGGCTTGCGAAGAAGCGGTCGTCGTAGACGCGCGCCAGCGGCGGCAGGCCCTCGCGCTGCGTGCGGATGCGCGACGACCAGTCGCCGCAGCAATGGATGCAGGCGAAGTTGCAGTCGTTGGCGAGCGCGAACTCCATCTGCTTGGGGAAGGCCGGCTGCGACGACTCGATCGCGTACCAGTCGAAGTGACGAGCAACCGCGCCCTGATGGTCGCCGGCATCGATCATCCACTCGCAGAACTCGCAGCCCGGGCCGAAGCGATAGTCGGCCAGGCTCTCGCGCATGGCGCGCAGGCGCGGGCCGTTCCAGATCTCGTCGAGGCTCTCGCGCGTGACGTTGCCGAGCACGTAGGCCTGGCTGCGACAGCATGCGACCACGTTGCCGACGGTGTTCATCAGCAGCGAGACGAACGGCGCGTAGCAGGCGGAGTGGAAGGGCTTCCCCTCCAGGTTTCTGCTGGCGTCGTACCGTTGGCGAACCTTGCTGTCCATCGTCAGTGCTGCTCGGACGCTTGCGGGTTCTGCCAGTGAGCAGATTCTACATTGGTCTCACTGGCGCGGGGTGTCATGCGCGTGGCGCCGGGCCGCCACGACGCCGTTGCCGGCCATGAAGCAAGTACCAGGCCGTGCGTCAGAGCCGGATCCGGTAGAGCCCGTGTCGCCGGACCTGCTCGACGTGCTGCTGCCCGCTGCGGGCACGGTGCAATCGCAGGTGGCACTGCCGAACACACTGGCCTTGGCCGGGCAGCAGTTCCACCACCAGATCGTGCCCTTCGAGGTGGACCTGTCCTTCACGTTCACGGCGATCACGAGCACGAACGCGCTCTTGCTGACGGTGGGAACCTTCTGAGTTCGCGGCGGATCGCGGGCGGCTGGTAACCTCTGGGAGTGATCGCTGCTGTCGCTTGCTCCGTCATGAACCTGCTCGCGCCGCAACAACCCGCGACCGTCGACCTCAAGCTCGAACTCGCGCGCGTCGTCGACTTGCCGACCGCGGTCGCGCGGCAGCAGGCTGCTGACGAACTCGTGAAGAAGCACCCCGCGAGCGTCGCCGAATGGACCGCCGCGTGCGCTGCCTTCGGCACGTTCGAAGCGAAGGAACCCGGCCCCACGCGCCAGACCGTAGACCTGCAAGTGATCGACCGGGTCGAGGCGACCGAGGTCTTCCTCTACGTGCCGCAGGGCTATGACCCGACGAAGCCCGCCCCTCTGCTGCTCTGGGGCCACGGTGCCGGCGGCACCGGCGCGCGCGAGTACCTCCTCTGGCAAGCCGTCGCCGACCAGGCCTCCATGTTCGTGCTCGCGCCGACCGAGTTCGGCAAGCAGGAGGGCTGGGGCTACACCGCGCGCGAACGCGCGGCCCAGCTCGCGGCGCTGCGCTGGGCGCGCCGCCAGGTGAACGTCGACGAGAACGCGATCTTCGTCGGCGGCTGGTCGCGCGGTGGCCACATGACCTGGGACCTCGTGCTGCGGCATCCCGATCTCTTCGCCGGGGCGGTGTCGTGCGTCGGCGGTCCGCGCATGCAGCTCGGCGTGCAGAACAACCTGCGCTACCTCGAGAACGTTGCGCACCTGCCGATCCGCGACCTGCAGGGCACGAAGGACGATCCGCTGCTGCTCGTCGACCTGCACCTCGCGTTCGCGCGCCTCAAGAAACTCCAGGCGCCCGATGCGGTGCTGACCGAGTTCGCCGATCGCGGCCACGACGCCGACCTCACGGCGGTCGACTGGCCCGCGTTCTTCGCGAAGCGTCGCACGCCGCGGCCCGCGCGCGTCGTGCGCCTCGCCGCGGCACCGACCGAGACGCGTGCTTCGTGGCTCGACGTCCGCGGCTTCGAGAAGAAGGTCGCCATCGAGCCGCAGATCCCCGTCGACGAGTCCTATGCCAGGCTCGACGAGACGAAGAAGCGCGCGCTCGTGCTCGACAAGCTGGCGGACTTCACGGCGCGCCTTCTGGTCGTCGACCAGGGCCAAGGACGGTTCGTCGCCGATGGCCGCAACGTCACGTCGTTCGCTCTGCTGCTCGCCGCCGTGCAGCTCGGCAAGGACGGGGCCGTTGAAGTGCGCCTGCAGAACCGCACGATCAAGAAGAAGATCGTGCCCGATGCGGCGGTGCTCGTGCGCGACTTCGTCGAACGCTTCGATCGCACGTTCCTGCCGGTCGCGAGCTTCCTGGTGCCCTGATGACGGACCGGTTCGTCGCGACGAGCGCGGGCGCGCTGCTCGACCTGTTGGCGCGTCACTTCACGACGTGGAGCCGCAACACGCTGCGGCAGCGTCTGCGTCTCGGCTGCATCGAGGTGAACGGCACCACGGCGAGCCGGCACGATCAGCCGCTGCAGGCGGGCGACGTCGTCGAGATCCACGCCAAAGGCGAAGGGCGCGTCGCGAAGCAGGTGGCTCCGGGTTTGCCCGTGCTGTTCGCCGACGACGACCTCATCGCGATCGACAAGCCGGCGGGCCTGCTGTCGGTGTCGACCGACGACGAACGGCAACGCACGGCGCTCGCGATCGTGCGCACCTCGGTGAGCCTGCCGGGCCGGCCGGCGGCGCTGTGGCCCGTGCACCGGCTCGACCGCGAGACGTCGGGCGTGCTGCTGTTCGCGCGTTCGCGCGACGTCGGCGATCGCGTGCAGGTGGACTGGGCCATGACCGAGAAGTTCTATGCGGCGATCGTCGAAGGACGGCCCGATCCACCGGCGGGCACGATCGAACGACCGCTGTGGGAGGACAAGAACCTGCGCGTGCACGTCGGCGATCACGAGGACGCGCGGCCGGCGTGCACTCGCTACACGACCGTGGCGATGGGCCGCGACCGCAGCCGCCTCGAGGTCATGCTCGAAACGGGGCGCAAGCATCAGATCCGCGCTCACTTCGCGTGGCTCGGCCATCCGGTCGTCGGCGACGAACGCTACGGCACGCGCGCCTCGCGCCTGTGCCTGCATGCGCAGCGGCTCGTGCTGCGGCACCCTCGCACCGGGGAACCACTGCGACTCGAAGCACCCGTCCCCACAGCACTGCTCGCAGAACTCGGCGCTCCCTGACGCACCGTCCCTCGGTGCGGGACGCGGCCTGGACTGCCGACGGTTCGGCTCGCCCCGGGTGTCATCCGTGCGGGGCGTCGCTACCGCACACTGTTCTCCATCGCCGACCGGTCACTTTGCGGCGCGGTAGGGCTTCGGGAAGATGCACCAGTGGTTGTTCACGTGCACGAGCCCGTCGTAGGCCATGCCGGTCGACTCGCCCGGTTTGACGAACTTGAAGGCGTACACGGTGATGCCGCTCTTGAACTCGTCTTTGATCTTCCCGTAACCACCGGGCAGGTCGTCCGAAGCGGCCTTCGACCATGCCTTGATTTCCTCGGACGCAACGCCGTGGAGCAGCAGTTCCGTTTGTCCATCCTTGGGCGTGAGCACCAGTTCGCCCTTCTCCCACGCAGGATCGTACAGGGCCATCAGAGCGGTCGCGAAGCCGGCGTTGAAGACAGCCGCATAGTCCTCCTTGGTCGGACGCAGGGCTTGCGAAAGGGCTTTCAGATCCGCCCCGGGTTTCTCGAACGCGGAGAGCAGTTCCTTGGCTCCTGCCTCCGTGCCGGGATGGGTGGCAGCGACCGGTGCTGACGGTGCGGCCTTGGTGTTGTCCACGGTCTTCGCTACTGCCTCCTTGTCGCCGCAGCTCGACATCACGAGCGCGAGGAGTGCGGCCAACGAAGTGGGGACGAGTCGGGCTGGACCATTGCGTTCGTTCATGGGAGTGATCAGGCGGAGGAAGGAGCGAGGAAGGAGCAGGAGTCGCCATCGCAGCCGGTCGGCGCCGATCTCGGTGGTCTGACGGTCAGAAGCGACTCCCGGCCGAGGCTACGCGAACGGCGGGAAGATACCCGAGCGCATCTCGAGGCAGCAACAGCTGGGGCCGGTCTCGTGCACCTCCGCGAGCCACGCGGCTCGCCAACCACGGCGTTGCCCGACGCGCCCCGGTCGCTACCTGAGCGAGAGGAACAGCGAGTCGAACGTGAACAGCAGCACGTGGAGTTCGCGGAGTTCCGAATCCGCGAAGGTGTGCGCCGGGATCTCGGTTGCTTCGCGCAGG
>JAYUCN010000006.1:0-2756 GCA_043740335.1 Planctomycetota bacterium | reverse complement strand
CGCACGTGGCGAGACCGCTCACACTCTCGAACAACGCATCGGCCGGATCGGGCAGCAGCCCCGACCACTCGAAGGGCACCGCTCCGAGCAGGCTCGCGAGGAACCACGCGATGCCAGCCACGGCAATCGTCTCCTTGCGGTAGATCTCCCCCTCGGCGCGCCTGGCGCCAGCCCAGAGCAGGAGAGCGGTGACGACACCGAGCACGATGCTGGCCACGAATCCCGCGGTCGCCGAACCACGTTCTCCCGGCGCCTCGGTAAGCGCCAGCACGAGCGGTACCAGCTGTGCCAGCGTGAAGAACGCCACGAAGCCGGCGAGGACCTGCGACACGCGGCCGAGATTCACGCGCGCACTATCGCGGCGGCAGCCTCCACTCGCAACGCACGCGACGAAGAACGCTCACCGCGTCGCTACGTCGATCCAGACGAGCCGGTGGTCCGACGCTTCGACGAGACGCGTCGCGGGCTCGTGGGACGCGGGCCAGAACACGCCGCTCTTCACCACGACGAGCTCGCGCGCCGGCAGCACGTAGTCGACGCGCAGGTTGCCTGGACCGCTTCCCCGGCCACTGCCGGGCTGGTCGGGGAAGTCGCCGGTGTCGAGAGCAGCATCCCCCACGTGCGTGCTGTTGGCGCCCCACTGCTTCCGGCTCTGCTCGATGGCCCCCAAGCTCGCCGGCTTGCTGTCCTGCACGCGCGGATGCGCGAGCAGCGCGACGAGCGCTTCGCGGCGCGCCTCGCCGTCCGCCGGATCGCAGTTGAGATCGCCCATGACCACGAACGGTTCGCCCTCGGGCAGGCCACCGTGCACACCCGCGTCGTCGACGATCCAGCTTGCCTTGCCCGGCATAAGGTAGTCGACCCAGAAGCGGATCTCGTCGTGGTTGCGGCAACCGTTGCGATCCTCCGGACCGTCGAACACGGGCGGCGTCGGATGGCTGCAGAGCACGTGCACGACGCGCTTGCCGATGCCGAGCGGCACGTCCCAGTGACTCTTCGACGACAGGCGCAGCCTGGCCCAGACCGCATCGTTGTAGAAGCCCTCGGGTCGAAGGGCGTCCGGCATGGCACTCCAGCGCAGCGTCCGGAACGTGCGCACGCGGTCCGTGAGGATCGGGTGGCGCGACAGCAGCACCATGCCGTACTGCCCGGGGAACGCGCCGAAACCGAACGCATCGCCCGGCCCGTCGGTGCGACCGTCGGCATCGAGATCCATGCCCGACGGCTCGCCGGTGTTCGTGGTACCGCAGTACGAGAACTCGAAGTCGATCGCCGCTTGTCCGTTCTGTGCCACGGCGAGGTACTCACGCGCGAACACCTGGGCCGACTCGGCGGCGTCGTCACGATCGAGTTCACAGAGCAGCAACACATCGGCAGCAGCGCGCTGCACGATCTCCGCGATCTGGCGTGCCTGCGCCGAACCGCCGCCGCGCAGCTCATTGAGCAAGGCACCGGGTGCGTTCCGGTTCATCGCCGCGTTGAACGAAGCGATGCGCACGACCGGCACGATGTCAGCCGAACGCCGTCGCAACAGGAGTACGGCCAGCGGCACGCTCGCGAGCACGCAGACGACGGACAGCAGGGTGTAGTTCGCTTTCACGCATCCTCTTTCTGCGGGGCGTTGACGGGTTGCACGAACATCGCGGCGGCATCGGCGAGGCGGGTCTGGGGCCCGAGGGCAACGACCGTGTCGTCGACCTCCAGCACGGTATCGGGCGTGATCGCGGGCAGATTGTGACCGCCGCGACGAACGGCGACGACGCTGCACCCCGTGTGACGACGCACGCCGGCCGCCGCCAGCGTGTGGCCAATGCAGGGCGAGCCCGGCCCGACGCGCCAGACGGCGAAGCCGAGCCCGGGCACGAACTCGGCGATGCGCGCGACCTCGCTCAGGGCCGATGGCGAAGCGCGGTCGTCCGCACCCGCCTGCCGGCGCACGTCCCGCACCTGCCGCCAGATCTCGTCGTCGGCGACCAGGAAGCGCCGCAGCACGCGCACGAGCATCTCGACCGACGCTTCCAGCTCCTGCGGCACGACCTCGTGCGCGCCCGCCTGCCGCAGCCCTTCCGCATCGGCGATGTAGACGGCACGCGCGAGCACATGGGCCTGTGGCCCGAGCTGCCGAGCGAGCTGCACGATGCGCGACGTGGCCGCGCTGTCGTTCACCGCGAGCACGAGCGTGTGGCAACGTTCGATGCCGAGCGCGCGTAGCACGGGCACGCGCGTCGCGTCACCGAGCACGATCGGCACGCCGTTCTCCTTCTCGGCCTTGACCGTCGCCGCGTTCATTTCCGAGACGACGACGGGAAGGCCGAGCGAACGCAGGCCTTCGGTGACCGTGCGCCCGGTCGGGCCGTAGCCGATCACGATGGCGTGGTCCCGCAGGCGATCGTCGCCACTGGCACGGCCATGGTCGTCACTCCCGCGCGCGCGCTGCGCCAGGCGGCGGCCGAGCGCATAGAGCATCGGTGTGCTGGCGATCGACAGCACCGCGACGACGACGAAGATGCGTTCGGCGAGCGGCGGCAGCACCTTCGACTGCTGACCGAGCTGCACCAGCACGAACGAGAACTCGCCGACCTGGGCCAGCGTCAAGGCGGCCCGCAACCGCACCCAGAACGGCTGCCCGAGCTGCCAGGCCGCCAGCATGACGATCGCGGCCTTGCCGCCGACCACCGCCAGCAGGCACAGAGCGATGGTGCCCGGTGCGTCCCCGATCGCGCGCCAGTCGAACAGCATGCCGATCGAAACGAAGA
>JAYUCN010000005.1:0-6730 GCA_043740335.1 Planctomycetota bacterium | reverse complement strand
GCGACGCGCTGGCGTTCGCCGCCCGACAGTTCGGCGGGGCGGTGGCGCAGCCGGTCGCCGAGGCCGACCTGTTCGAGCATCGCGATCGCGGCAGCCTTTGCGGCCTTGCGCAGGCCCCAGTACTGGAGCACCGAGGTGGCCATCATGCGCGCGAGCAGCACGTTCTGGAGCGCCGTGAGCTCGGGGATCAGGTGGTAGAACTGGAACACGAAGCCCGTGTGCTGGTGGCGCAGCCGCGCGCGCTCCTGGATCGGCAGGTCGTGCACGGGCTTGCCGTCGAACAGCACGCTGCCGCTGGTCGGCGGGTCGAGCAGGCCGAGCAGGTGCAGCAGCGTCGACTTGCCCGCACCGGAGGCGCCGAGCAACGCCACGATCTCACCCGGCTGGACCTGGAGGTCGACGCCGCGCAGCACGGGGATCTGCTGCTTGCCGAGGCGGTAGGTCTTGGTGACGGCGACCGCGGCGAGGACGGGAGGGTTCATTCGTAGGACAGCGCCTTCACGGGGTTCATGCGGGCGGCCTTGCGCGACGGTACGAACGCCACGAGCAACGCCAGCAGCATGGCGCCGATCGCGACCTCGACGATCCACGACGGTTCGAGCCGGCACGGGATCGACGGCAGGTCGAACAGGCGACGCGGGAACAGTTCGAGTCCCGTGTGCGCGTAGAGCCAGTCGTTGACGGGATTGAGCCAGTGCACGGACAGGGCGCCAAGGGCCACGCCGAGACCGGCACCGACCGTGGCGACGACGAAGCCGCCGAGCAGGAAGAGAGACCCGATGCCGCGCGGAGTGCCACCGAGGGCCGCGAGGATGCCGATGTCCTTCACCTTCTGCACGACCATCATGTGCAGCGTCGCATAGATCACGAACGCCGCGACGAGCATGACGACGAACAGCACGAACTGCATCATCGCCTGCTCGTGCGCGACGGCACTCAGGAAGACGGAGTTCTGTTCTTCCCAGTCGACGACGAGGCACGGCGGGCTGCCTGCGTGCAGCACACGTTGCGCGGCCGCCTGCAGACGCTGCTTGCAGGCGAGCAGCTGGGCCGGTGACAGGTCGCGCCGTACGCGGATGGCGACGTCGGTGACGAGGTCGATGCTGCCCGGATCGGCGAGGTCGTGGCCGAGCAGCGTGCGCAGCGTCTCGATGGGCAGCATGGCGGTCGTCTCGTCGAACATGCGATGGCCCGTCGCGAACCAGCCCGCGAAGGCGAGTCGCACGGAGTGCGGGCGCAACTGGGCGCCTTCCGCATCGGGCCGGAAGGCGGCGCACAGGAGGTCGAGCGGGTCGCCTTCCGCGAGCCAGGGCGTGTTGCGGATGCGGCGCCAGCCGAGCAGCAGGCCCGGCCAGCTGCTCTTGAAGTCGGCGAGCTGCTGCTCGCGCGGCAAGCCGGCGCGACCGCGCGCGGTCCATTCGACGTTGTCGGGCAGCAGCAGCAGGGAGCGGCGATCGGCACCGGGCTCGTCGAGCACGAGCGATGCGGTGCGCACGATGCCGTGGGCCGCGAGCTCGTCGGCGGCGCGTGGCAGCCAGGTGCGCAGGCCACTGACGGCTTCCTCGAGCACGGGATCGATGCCGAGCAACAGCCCGAACCCGTTCTCGGTGTGGTCGAAGTCGACTGCGTCGCTCGCGACTTTGCGGTCGCCGTTGCGCGGCACGTGCAGCGGTTGGAACAGGCCGTGGTGGCGCAGGCGCGGCGCGGTGGCGACGACATCCTGGTCGGCCGCGAGCACGGCGCGCAACGTCTCGTAGCCGGTTTCGTGCGGCAGGTCGCTCACGAGCAAGTCGGCCGTGCTGCCGCGCACGTCGGTGCGGATGTCGGTCACGAAACCCGTGAAGACGCTGTCGACGACGAGCATCGCCCACACCGCGAAGGTGACGCCGAACACGCCGAGCAGGTTGATGCGCCGCGTGACGAGGTAGCGCAGCGCCAGGAAGGGACTGAAGGCCGGCATCACGGCGCTTCGATCGCTTCCGGGCCCGGTGCCTGCCCCGTGACCGCAGCGGCAGGGTCGGCGCGGCGCAGCAGCGGGAACAGCACGACGTCGCGGATCGAGGTCGCGCCGGACAGCAGCATGCAGAGGCGGTCGATGCCGATGCCGAGGCCGCCCGCGGGTGGCATGCCGAACTCGAGCGCCGTCACGTAGTCGAGGTCGACTTCGCCCGGGGTCTCGTCGTCCTTGTGCAGGAGCTGCGCTTCGAAGCGCTGCTGCTGGTCGATCGGATCGTTGAGCTCGCTGAACGCGTTGCCGAGCTCCATGCCGGCCACGAACAGTTCGAAGCGTTCCGTCACGCGCGGATCGTCGGCGAGTCGCTTCGCGAGCGGGCTGATCGCCACGGGGTAGTCGTAGACGAAGATGGGGCCCTGCAGCGTGTCCTCGACGGTCGCCTCGAACACGTCGTTGCTGAGCTTGTGTGCGTCGATGCCGTCGGTCGGCAGGCCGAGCTCGCGCGCTCGTCGTGCGCAGCTGGCTTGGTCGAACCAGTCGACGCCGGGATTCTGCTGCGCGAACAGTTCGAGGTAGCGCGCCCTCTGGAACGGCGGTCGCAATTCGTAGTCGCGTTCGCGGAAGTGCACGACGCTCTTGCCGCCGAGCACGGTGGTGACGAGGTGCGCGAACAGCCCTTCGACGCGCGCCATGATGTCCTTGTAGTCGGCCCACGCCTCGTAGCTCTCGAGCATCGTGAACTCGGGATTGTGGCGCGTGCTGATGCCTTCGTTGCGGAACACGCGGCCGATCTCGTAGACGCGTTCCATGCCGCCGACGATGAGGCGCTTCAGGTACAGCTCCGGCGCGATGCGCAGGTAGAGCTGCATGTCGAGCGTGTTGTGGTGCGTCGTGAAGGGCCGCGCCGCGGCCCCGCCGAAGATCGGTTGCAGGATCGGGGTCTCGACCTCGAGGTAGCCGAGCGCATCGAAGTAGCTGCGCACTTCGCGCACGATCCTCGACCGCATCGCGAACGCCTGCCGCACCTCGGGGTTGGCGAACAAGTCGACGTAGCGCATGCGGTAGCGCTGTTCCTGGTCCTGGAGGCCGTGCCACTTCTCGGGGGCTGGGCGCAGAGCCTTCGCGGCCAGCGTGACCGCGGTGGCCCACAGCGTCGGTTCGCCCTTCTGGGTCGTGCCGAGTTCGCCCGTGATGCTGACGAGGTCGTTGCTTTCGAGGCGCTTGCGATCGGGCCAGAATGCGGGCAGGCGGTCGCGCTGGAAGCCGATCTGGATCATGCCCGTGCGGTCCTCCAGGTGCGCGAAGCGCAGCTTGCCGAAGTCGCGGATCTGGCCGAGACGGCCGCAGAACGTCGCGGTCTGGCCCGTGCGCGCGGCGAAGTCGCCGAGCACGTCGCCGATCGGTTGGCCGCGCGGCACGCGGGCGGGAAACGGATCCTGGCCAGCACTTCGCAGCGCCTGCAGCTTCTCGAGTCGATCGTTGGCGATACCGTCGGTCACCGGCTTCCTTGGCAGTCGGGCAAAGCGTGCGATCCTAGGCAGCAGAAGGGGCTCGGGAAAGGCAGCGATTCTGCCGATGGCATGGAGCAGAAGAAATCCCGACCGGTCGGACACCCGCGATGCGTATCCTGCTCGACCCTCCAATGCAGCAGAAACTCTTTCTGATGCTGGCCCTCGTGGTGCTCCTCGGCGCGCTCGTCGAGGGCAATCCGTTCCTGCCGAACGGCCGCGACCGGGCGCCCGCTGGCCTCGTGCCCTTGCACGCACTCGCGCCGACGGTTCCTGAGCGGCTCGGGGCCGGGTCTCCCGATCGGCTCGAGGCCCGGCCGCTGCCGACCGCAGCCCTTGCCGTCGACCTGCAACACGCCGGCCGCGACGCGCAGCCGGTTTCTGCCAGCTCGCGCCGTGCGCGCGCGGCGGCTGCCGTGGCAACGGAGTGTCCCGACCCGATGCTGCGCCCGCTCGTGGTCGCCGTCGAGTCGAATGCCGCGGGCGCACCGATCTGGGTGCTCACCGATGGCCGCAGGCTGCGACGCAATCCGCTCGTCGGTGCGGGACAGCCCGTGCTCGTGCCCGTGGGTGCTGGCGAGGACGGTCCGCCAGGAAAACCGTTCCGCTGACCGACGTCACGCGCCCATCGGGCGCCGGGCCCGCGTCGTCACTCGAAGGCAATCCCGGCCGGCCATTGCACGAACAGTCGACCGTCGACCTCGCGGACCGCGTACGTCTTCACGTTCCACTGTGGCCCGACGTCGCACACCCCCGTGCGCAGGTCGAACTCCCAGCAGTGCAGGTAGCAGACGATCTTGCCGTCGAGGATGGTGCCGTCGCACAACGGCGCGCTCGCGTGCGGGCAGTTGTTGTCGATGGCGTGCCATGCCTCCCCGAGCCGGAACACCGCGATCCAGTGGTCGTCGATCTTGACGGGCGCGCCGGGCGTGAACGTGAGGTCGGCGATCGCGCCGACGTCGACCCACCGACTCATCGCGGCCGCCTCCGGAACGCGTAGCGACGGATCACGCGGCCCTCCTCGAGGTACTTGCGCTCGAAGTTCGTCGGCGTGAAGGCGTGGCCGGGACCGAGCGCTTGCACGCGCGCTTCTTCCGCTTCGTCGCGCCGGAGGTCCGGGGCACTGCCGAGCACGCGCGCGATCTGGCCCGCATAGGCGGCGTTGTCGGTGGCGACGAAGCAGAACCCGCCATCGCGCAGCACGCGCGCCAGCACTGCCGGCACGTCATCCGTGAAGAAGCGGCGGCCCTGGTGGCGGCGTTTGGGCCACGGATCGGGGTAGTAGACGTGCACGGCATCGAGCGCAGCGTCGTCGACGCGGTCTTGCAGGAAGAGCTTGCCGTTGTCGACGAGGAAGCGGCCGTTGGTGCGGCCGCTCGCCCTGAGCCTGGTCGCCGCGAGACTCGCGTAGCCGGGTGCGGCTTCGATGCCGAGCAGGAACGTGTCGGGCTTGGCGGCCGTCGCCGCCAGCACGAAGGCGCCCTTGCCGGGGCCGATCTCGATCTCGACGTGGGTAGCACCCGGGGGCAGAAGGTCGACCAGAGGCGGCGGGTTCTTGCCGCCGAGCACGAGGAACTCGCCGGGGTCGTCGTCGTGGCCCTGCGCGCGGCTGCGGAACGACAACTTGCCGCCCTGGTGCATGCGCGGGTTGTAGGTCGGGTTCTCGGGCTCGGACGACGACATCGCCGCCGAGCATAACGACGCGTAGAGGCGTCTCCAGGCTCGCACCGGAATGCGCCGTTCCTACACTGCGCGCGCCTGACCACGCCGTCTCCCACGCTCCTCGCCATCGGCAACTGGCTCGTCCGGCACCGCGTGGTCGTACTCGCCGTGCCGGTGCTCGTGGCCATCGCGTTGGCCTCGGCACTCGGCCGGTTGCGCGTCGGCTTCAAGGTCGACGGTTTCTTCCGCAGCGACGATCCGGTGCTGCAGGAGGCGATGAGCCACTACCAAGACGCGCAGTTCGATCCACCGGATCGGTTGCTGCTGTTCGGGTGGAACGAGCCAGACCCGACCTCGGTCGCGTCGGTGCAGCGGCTCGAGCGCTTCACCGAGGCGTTGCGGCGCGAGGAACTCGTCGAACGCGTGCTGTCGCTGGCGAACGCGAAGGTGCCCGGGGCCCTGCGCGCGGACCCGGCCGCTGTGGCGTCCTCGGCGACTTGGCGGCACCTGCTCGCGAGTCGGCACGGCGATGCGGTTGCGGGCATCGTCGTGCTGAGGCCGGGTCATCACGGCGACCGGCCGCCAGCGCTGTTCGCGCGCATGCGCGGGTTGGCGCAGGCGGAGGGCCGCGAACTCGTGCTGTGCGGGCTGCCGTTCCACAACAACGAGAGCCGGCAGCTCGTGCGCGCCGACATGGCGCGCTTTCTGCCGATCGGCACCGCGGTGTCGACGGTGTTGTTGTTCTGGCTCGTGCCGCACTGGGTGCTCGCGTGCCTCGCGTTGGTCGTCGTGCCCATGACACTCGTCAGCACGCTCGGTGTCATGGCGCTGCTCGGCGTCGAGATGACGATGCTCACTTCCACGCTGCCGACCTTGCTCTTGTGC
The DNA here is from genome assembly GCA_043740335.1 of Planctomycetota bacterium. Lineage (GTDB taxonomy): Bacteria > Planctomycetota > UBA1135 > UBA1135 > UBA2386 > DASVAL01. Next base: position 721 of record JAYUCN010000005.1, on the reverse strand, counting down.
ATGTCGGTCGCCGACGGCGTGCACATGGTCGGGCGCTTCCGCGAGGAACGCGCGGCGGTCGGTGATCCGAAGGCGGCGGCGGCGCGCACGTTCGCGACGATGTTCGTGCCGTGCTTGATGACGTCGCTGACGACGATCGTCGGTTTCGGCACGCTGTGCACCGCGCGCCTGATCGACTTGCGCTGGCTCGGCGTGTTCGCGGCCCTCGGCATGGTGTTCGCCTTCGTGTTCACGATGGCGATCCTGCCGGCAGCGATGTCGTGGGTCGCGTCGCCGGCTGGTCACAGGCCCGCGGACCCGGCGGCGGCGCTCGTGCGAGCGAGCCTGTGGTGTCTGAAGGCGCGGCCGCGCACCTGGCTCGTCGTCGCCGCCATCGCGCTCGCCGTCAGCGGCATCGGCAGCACGAACGTCGTCACCGAGCACCGCATCACCGCCGACCTGTGGCCCGACTCGCCGGTGATGGCGCAGATGCGCTGGTACGAGGAACGCTTCGTCGGCATCATCCCTTCGGAAGTGATGGTGGCGACGAGGGCAGGGTTCGGCGAACGGGAGCGCCAACAGCTCGCCATCTTGCGCGAGCGGCTCGATGGCGAGGTGGGTGTGTCGCGCACGCTGTCGATCGCGGATCTGTTCGCCGACGGGCTCCCGCCGTTGTTGCTGCCGGTGCTGACGAAGAGCGGGTTGTTGCCGGCGGGCATGCTGTCGGCGGATGGCCTGCAGG
>JAYUCN010000004.1:0-6734 GCA_043740335.1 Planctomycetota bacterium | reverse complement strand
GGTCCTGCAGATCACGATTCAAGGTGTCTGCGCCCACCTCACCCCGATACATGGGGCACAGGACCTGCACGTCCTGGAGTGCATCGAGGCCAAACCGCCTGGGGATCCGTTGGGTGATGAGTTCGTGAATCAAGAGTCTGGCGTGTGCCGAGTTCCTGGCTTCGACGAAGTAGAAGTCACTGCCGTCGACGCCGCTCACCGGTACCTCGCCATGCAGCATGCCGTGCGCGACACGCACGATGTCCGAGCCGTGCTGTTGACGGAAGATGTGCGTAAGAGCCGTCGTGGCGACTCGTCCGCTCGCGAGGATGTCTGCCAGTACGTTGCCTGGTCCGACGGATGGCAGCTGATTCTGGTCGCCGACGAGCACCAGGGTCATCGTTGCTGGGATGGCGCGCAGCAGCGCGTACGCGAGTTGGATGTCGAGCATCGACGTTTCGTCGACGACCAGCATCTCGCCCTCGAGCGGGTTCTCACGGGTGCGAGCGAACTTGCCCGTCCCGGGAGTGAACTCGAGCAAACGATGCAGCGTGGCCGCGGCGTGGCCGGTCGCTTCCTCGAGCCGCTTGGCGGCGCGGCCCGTCGGTGCGGCCAGCAGCAGCCGCAACTGCTTTTGGGCGAGGATCTGGACCAGGGCGCGCACGATCGTCGTCTTGCCCACGCCGGGGCCGCCTGTGATCACGGACACCGGTTCGGTCAGCGCCCGGACGAGCGCGTCTTTCTGTCCGTCGGGCAACGACATGCCAGAGGCTTGCTCGAACCATTTGATGGGTGCCGCCGGGCGAATGGGCAAGCGCGCGCGGCCTCTCGCCAAGAGACCGTCGAGGGCGCGCGCGACCCCATCCTCGGCCGAAGCGAGCATGCTCGGGTAGACGATGGGGCGAGGATCTTCGTGCAACAGAACGGGGCCGGGAGGCAGTTGTCGCACGACGCGGTTGGCCTTGCCGAGTTCGGGCAGACGAGCTCTCAGCGGTCCTTCGGCGCAGGCGAGAAGTTCCGCCGTGCGACGCACGAGGTCCTCCTCGGGCAGAAAGCAGTGGCCCTCTTTGGCCGCCTGCAAAAGCGAGAACTCGAGAGCTGCGTCGAGACGCTCTGGCGCTTCTGGCGCAATACCCATTTGACCGGCCAGGTGATCCGCGGTGCGAAAGCCGATGCCGACGACATCGTCCGCAAGGCGATACGGATTGGCCTGCACGAGGGCCGAAGCACTGGCCCCGTACTTGCGCACGATGCGCGCGGCGAGTGCCGGGCCGAGGCCGTGCGCGCGCAGGAAGACCAACACATTCTGCAGGTCCTTCTGGGCCCGCACAGCGGTCGACAGTTCCTCGACCTTGCGGGCGCTGAGTCCACGAATCTTGCTTGCCCGCTCCGGTTCCTGCTCGAGGATGCGCAGCGTTTCGATGCCGAGGGCCTGCACGATCTTCTTCGCCGTGGCCGGGCCGACACCCTTGACCAGTCCCGATGCGAGATAGGCTTCGATGCCAGCCTCGGACGAGGGCGCAATCGTCTCGAAGGTCACGACCCTCACCTGGACCCCGAAGCGGGGGTGGCTCTCTTCCTTCCCAGTGATCTTAAGACGCTGGCCCTCTACGAGTTGCGCCATGGAGCCCACGGCCGCGATCGATCGCCCGGTCGCTTCATCGAGCAGGCGCACCACCGCCCACCCGGTGTCGGGATTGCGGAAGGTGAACCGTTCGATCGTGCCCTGGAGAGTCACATCGCGTTCGGGACTTGGATCGCTCATCGAGAACTGCGGAGCAGGACGGCATTGCCCTGCGGTCGCGATTCGGTATGGTTTCTCGCCCTTTCGCCCGTTTGGGGTTTCGCCTCACGATACGCGAGGTCGTTCCCCGGTGCCATCGTGGTGCTACCCGGCGGGCTTCCGTCCGTTCTGCTTCGACCGATCTTCCTTCCTCATGATTCGTGTCCAGGTCCGCCCGAACGAGCCGCTCGAGGCTGCACTGCGCCGCTTCAAGCGCCAATGCAACTATGCCGGCATCTTCCGTCTCGCCAAGAAGCACGCCTACCACGAGAAGTCGAGCGACAAGCGTCGACGCGAGAACCGTGAGCGCCTGCGCAACATCGTGATGGCCGAGCGCAAGCGCGGCGGCACCAGCGGCGGTCGCTCGAACAAGAAGCGCCGAGCCCGTCCAGGCAAGACCAACGATCGCCGTAACAACGAAGGACCAGACTTCGATCCGTTGACGGCCGATACGACGATTCAGAAGTCCGACACGTAGTCCCTACCGGTAGTCCCTATTGGCCGGCATGCTGCCGAAGTATCCTGGGGATGGGCCGCGCGATCTCAGCAGGCCGCTCGAGCAGTTGAAGATCCTGGTCGACGCGCGGCTCGATGGCCAGCGCCTCGACCTCGCCTTGACCGCCGTACTCACGTGGCGGTCGCGATCGAGCATTCACCGCCTCATCGGCGGTGGCTTCGTGCGCCTCGATGGCCGCAACGTGCAGGCGTCGCGACGGGTGCGCACGGGCGAAACGATCGTCGTCGACATCCCACCGAGTCCGACGGCGAATCCCGATCCGGGTGCTGGCGTCGAGTTCCCGGTGCTCTACGAGGATGCCTGGATGATCGCGGTGGACAAGCCACCCGGCATGGCAGTGCATCCTTCGGGGCGGCGGCTTGACGGCACGCTGATCCACGCGTTGCATCGCCGCTATCGCCATCCGCACGATCCTGAACACGATGTCGTGCCGCGTTTGTTGCATCGCATCGACGTCGAAACCTCAGGCGTCGTCGCGGTCGGGCTCGACGAACAGTTTCACCACCTGGTGGCGCGCCAGTTCGAGGACAGGCTCGTGCAGAAGTGCTACCTCGCCGTCGTTCACGGGCGCCCGTCGCAGCTCGAAGGCGTCATCGATCTCTCGATCGTGCCGGACAAGGCCTCCAGCGTGCGGCTCAAGTTGACCACCAGTGCCGTGGGCGCTGGCCTGCCAGCACTCACACAGTGGCGCGTGTTGCGCAGCGGTGCGAACTACTCGTTGCTCGAACTGCATCCAAGGACCGGCCGCACCCACCAGATTCGCGTGCACATGGCGGCGATCGGCTGCCCGCTCGTGGGGGACAAACTCTACGGCGGTGACGAACAGCTGTTCCTGCACCAGCTGGCCGGCACGCTTCGCGAGTCTCACCGCGACGACCTGGTGCTCGATCGGCACGCGTTGCATTCGCACACGTTGACCTTCTTCCACCCGATGTTGGGGCGGGAGATCAAGATCGTGGCTCCGTTGCCCGCCGACATGGCGGCGCTCGTTCCCTAGGGCAATCGCGTCGAAGCGCTGCGACCTACGAGACTTGTTGCTCGACCGCCTTCATCACCTCGTCCAGGAACGTCAACTGCTCCGAGGAGCAATTGGTCCAGTCGAGGCCGAGTTCGTAGAAGTTGCTGGTGCCACGGCGGAAGACGCGGGTCGCCACGGTGCGCAGTTCATGCACGCGATCGTCGAGCGCGAGCCGCAGGATCACGGTCTGACCGATCATCGGTGGTTGACCGGTTTCGAGCCCGATGCCGCCGCGCGAGACATCGCGCACTGCGCACAGGGCCTGGTTGTTCGGATTCAGCACTCCACGGGTTTCGAGGGAGGCGAAAGCCGCGACGCGCACCCTTGGTGCGCGTCGGCGATCCTGGTCTTGGCTCATGGCCAGCAGATCGGCACAATGAGCCTGCACCCTGAATCTGCTTCCGTCGGGTCCCGCACGCCGGACCGTGGCAAAGGCTAGAACTAGACCCGTTCCGAATACGGCATCACGAGTCGGTAGCGATCGGTCGCTCGCAGCGGGTCGACACTGAGCCGTGCTTCCGTCTCCTCACCTCGTCGCGCACCCGCCCATGGCGTGGCTTGCTCCGCGACGGCAGTCTCTTCACCAGTCTCTTCACTACCAGACTTCGCTCGCGCGTCCTCTGCGCAGGCTCGAGCGATCGCCTGCACTGGCCGCTGCACCTCGGTTCTTGCGTACATGGGCACTCCTCGGTGACGAACAGCGGAACCGTAGGCAGGGCACTGAGAATTGGCAACCCGGGGGCTCAGACGGCGAACACCGTGCCGATCGCCACCGGCAGGAAGCAGAGCACCACGTAGAGCACGGCTATGGCCCGCAGTTCGCGTCCCAGCGAGGCCTCGGGGGGAGGCTTCGTGGCGGTCAGATCCTCTTCCGTGCCAGGCAGTTCTGCGCCTTCGTCTGCCAGCGGCCGCGCCCGTTCCAGACCGTGATCGATGACCTCCTGGTCGGGCGGAGGCAGGCGCCGCAAGCAGGCCACGGAGCCGACCAGAACCAGCGTTGCTACGGGCCAGCGCAGGGAGGCTGGCAGGAAGGCGCCGAACCCAGCCCCGAGGGCACCGAGCACGAAGGACGCTCCGAATAGAGCACTCAGGTCGAGACCACCATCCAGTTCCCCGTGCTGCGTGAAGGGCACCCGCACGAGTGAACGAAGCATGGCGCGCGCTGCCACAACAGCGATGCCGAAGGCGAAGAGCGACGCGGCGGTGGCATCGAGTCGATGCGAGCCAAGGCACCAGAACAGCAGTTGCCCGAGTAGATGCACGGGCACCAGCACATGCGTCACCAGGGCTCGCCACGTCGCGTCCTGCACGAGCCCGCGCGAGAGCTCAGGGGCATGCGCGAACACCCAGGCCGTGTCGGTCTGATCGGCGCGCGGCAGGAACGCGATCAGGAAGGGCAGGTAGATGGCCGGCAGCTGCAGCAGCAGGCACGTGAACACGTAGCCGTGGTCCGGGCGTTCGCCCTGCAGACTCAGGAACACCATGCCGGCCGGCAACCCCAGCAACGGCAGGACCCGCGCGCGGAAGCCGGCGCTGCGCCACATCGACACGGCGACGAACTCGGCGATGCCCGCTCGCGGTCCGCGTGGCGCGAGCATGCGCAGGAGCTGTCGCAGCGGATCGAAGCGACCGACGCGCGCGCGACGCGGCGACTCGACTTCGCTGAAAAGCATGGCGAGCACGAGCAGCAACATGGCACCGCCGACGAACGGGATCAGGCGCCATGCCTCCACGCCCGGCGCAGCGAGCCAGCGCGCCGCCTGGTACGGCGGCAGTAGTTCGGCGCCGAGCCGACCGATCGGCAGGGCATCGGCGTTCTGCCGCAGACGCTGCAAGCCGAGCGCGAAGAGCACCAGTCCGCCACCGAGCAGAACGGCCTTGCCCGAGCCGGCCAGCAGCGAGGCCCGCGCGTGGCCGAACGTGCGCACCAGCATGCGCAACATCACGCCGAGGGCACCACTCGCGAGGCCGCTGCACGCGCAGGCGAACACGATGTAGCCGGCCGCCTGCAGCCAGCTCCGCTGCAAGTACGCGAGCAGCACGGCGGGAGGCAGGGCCATGCCGATCGTGACGAGGCACACGTAGAACGCGATATGGCCACTGCGCGCGAGCACGACAGTGACCCGGCCAAGCGGAGCTGCAGCCAGGAGAATCTGGTCGGCACGGCGACGGGTGCTCTGATCCAGAGTACCCAGTGTGCCGATGGCGACGAGCAGCGACGACAGGCAGAGATTGGCCGCTGCGAACGGCACGGGCGGGGTCTCGGGATACAGCAGCGATGCAAAGACGAGCGCCAGGAACGACTGCGTGAAGATCGTCGTCGTCAGGCTGCTGCCGACTCCGCCGGCGCGTCGGACCTCGCCGAAGAAGTCGAGCACCAGCCACGTGTGGACGAGGGCAGAGACCTTCTTCATCGTTCGCCATCGCGCCGTCGCCGCAGCAGTGCGAAGGCAGCCGTGTAGGCATGCAGGTGCGTGGTGGCGCCGACGGGCCCGATCTCGCCATTGCAGTGGAAGCCGACCAACGGCACGCCGTTGGCCTGCCTTGCGAACTGCTCGTGGTCCGCGCCCTCGCGGCCGAGGCAACGGAAGAGCAGGGCCGCCTCTGCCGTGTCCGGCTTCGCGCGGGCGAGACGTTGCTGCAGGTCCTGTTCGCTCGAGGTCACATCGCGCATGTGCAGCTGGACCTGGCGGCCGATCGCGAGGTGTTCGCCGACGAGCAGGTTGCCCGAATCGGGGTCGATGCCCAGGATGTTGCGCACGAGGAACTCGCCCTGCATCGGCACGGTCGCGGCAAAGGGATCCGAGGCGATGCCGAGGAAGAGTGGGCTCTGTTCGGCAAGGTGGAGATCTTCGCTCGTCAACGCCGCGAGCTGTTCCTCGACGAAGGTGCGCGCCGGGGCGTCGTCGACGGCCACCAGACGATTGCGATCCGCCTTGCTGATGCGTCCGGTTCGGCCGAACGGTCGGCAACCCTGCGCGACGATCGGCAGAAGCTCGATGTCGCCCGCCATCGACAGCACGATGGCGCCGCTGTGGTGCGCGTTGCGTCCGACGAACAGGACATGTCCTTCGGGATGCCGGCTCCCGCTCGCGATGCCGCCGATCTTGGGCACCTCGGGAAAGCCGTAGTCGAGGCCGGCCAGCAGCGCGCGCGCGTCGCATTGAAACGGCTCACAGAGCACCAGCATGCCACGTCGCGTTTGCTCGATCGGGGGCAGCAGACGGTGCCACGCGGAGGGCGGCGCGTCGGCATCGGGCAGGTCGCCATTGGCGATCGCTGTGGCATCGAGTCGAACACCGGGCAGCCGCCCCGCGAGCACGGTGATCGCGTGACGATTGGCGAACACCTGGCCTTCGCCGATGAGGGCGGCGCCGCTGCAACCGATCTGCGTACCCGCCCCGAGCAGTTCGTGGAGCATCACCGGCAGGCGATCG
>JAYUCN010000003.1:0-2759 GCA_043740335.1 Planctomycetota bacterium | reverse complement strand
TACCGTTCCCGGTGCCGCGCGAACGGCTGCTCACGCAACTGCACCAGATCCTGGCCACCGAACGGCTCGCCAACCCTGCGGACGCGAAGTCCCTGCTGCGTCAGGACGCCCTGCTGCGCCTACGCGCCTACCGCCACCTCTGTGGTCTGCCAGAAGTCGAGATGTCCCTGTGGCAGCCCTGGAACGATCTCTGTGACGCCGCCGCCGAAGTGTGTCGCCGCAACGGCGCCATCGACCATCACCCGCCGCAACCCCCGGGCATGGACGCGGCGCGCTACCGGCAAGGTGTCGAAGGGGCGGGCAACAGCAACCTCGCCACCGGCGGTTCCCTCGTCGACTCGGTCGATCAGTACATGGACGACAGTGATCCGAGCAACATCGATCGCATCGGCCATCGACGCTGGTGCCTCAATCCCACGATGAAGAAGGTCGCCTTCGGCACCGACGAGACCTTCCACGCGATGTGGTCGATGGACAGCAGCGGCAATGCGCCGAAGGGACTCGACGCCGTCTACTACCCGCCGCGCGGTCACGTGCCCGTCGATCTGTTCTCGGCGGGGCGCACCTTCTCGATTGCCATGATGCACGGCAGCACGCCCAAGGCCGACGAACTGCGCGCGAGCATCCGCCCGCTCGACGACGACTGGCTGCCAGGCGTTCCCCTGGAACTCGACGCGCTGCACGTCGCGGTCGGCGGCTTCGGCACGGGAACCTGCCTCGTCTTCCGCGCCAAGGGACTCGAGGCCGCGGTCGGTCGTCGCTTCCTCGTCGAGGTGAGCACCGACGGCGGCAAGACGCAGGCGTATCGCTACGTCGTCGCGTTCTGCGAACCCGTGGTCAACACCGCGAAGTAGACCGCGTCGTACGGTCGTTCAGTCGACCAGCAGTGGCGGCTGTTCGCGTCGCGCGCGCATCGCATTGAGGAAGTTCAAGATGGCCGGGCGCCGCACGAGCTTCCGTTCGAGCGCGCGCTTGCCGGGAAACTCGAGCAGCAGGAGACCGATGAGGATCGTCAACAGGCCCTGCCCCGGCAGCACGAGCATGGCGACGCCAGCGAGCACGAAGACGATCCCGAGCAGGTTCTTGCCGAGGCGCGCGATCCAGCGACCGACACCACGGTGTTCGCCGACTTCGCGCCGCGCGACGACGAAGTGGTCGGCCGGCAGACGCACGACGAACACGGGCAGCAGCAGCACCGTCAGCAGCAGCGAGCCGAGCGACAGCACGAACATCCAGCCGAGCAGCCCGGAGTGGCTTTGCAGCCACTGCCACCACGAGGCATCCGCGGGCGGCGGGAGCAGACCAGGCAATCGCATCTCGGGTTCCACCATCGATCAAGATCCTTGCCTCTCGCTTACGGCTCCGAAGCGGCTGCGCAAGGCAGAAACCCGGAGGTCGCTCTCGGTGGATGCACCGTCGCCAGGCGCCCCGCGGGAACTCCACTCGCACTGGTTCTCCAGCCGATGCTCCGTTACGTCTATGTCGACTCACACCATGGTCGAGACCACCTCCCCCGCCGCCCAGCTCGAAGCGAAGATCCGCACCCGCACCGCCACGGTCGGCGTCGTTGGACTCGGCTACGTCGGCCTGCCCCTGCTGCGTGCGTTCTTCCAGGCCGGGTTCCCGGTCGTCGGCTACGACGTCGACACGCAGAAGATCGACATGCTGAAGCGCGGCGAGTCCTACCTGAAACACCTCGGCACGGACTTCGTGCACGACCTGTCGAAGTCGCCGAAGTTCACAGCCACCGCCAACCCGGGCGACCTCGCCAAGGCCGACGCCATCATCCTGTGCGTGCCGACGCCACTCGGCCGTCACGGTGAGCCCGACATGAGCTACATCGTGAAGTCGACCGAGATGGTGGCCAAGGTGCTGCGCAAGGGGCAGCTCATCTCGCTCGAGTCGACCACGTATCCGGGCACCACCCGCGGCGACTGCCTGCCGATCCTCCAGAGGACGGGGCTCGTGTCGGGCAAGGACTGGTTCCTCGCGTTCAGCCCCGAACGTGAGGATCCAGGGCGCAAGGACCACAACACCCAGACGATCCCGAAGCTCGTCGGCGGCATCGACGCGCAGAGCGGCAAGCTCGCGACCATGCTCTATGCGGCGGCGATCGAGAAGGTGATCCCGGTCGACAACGCCGAGATCGCCGAAGCCGCGAAGCTGCTCGAGAACATCTATCGCTGCGTCAACATCGCGCTCGTCAACGAACTCAAGCCCGTACTGGCAGCGATGGACATCGACATCTGGAAGGTCATCGATGCCGCGGCGACGAAGCCCTTCGGCTTCCAGGCCTTCTATCCGGGCCCGGGCCTCGGCGGTCACTGCATACCCATCGACCCGTTCTACCTGACCTGGAAGGCGCGCGAGTACGGCCACCACACCCGCTTCATCGAACTGGCGGGCGAGATCAACAACGCGATGCCGCACTACGTCGTGCACCGCACGATCGAGGGGCTGAACCAACTGGGCAAACCGCTGCGCGGCGCCAAGGTGCTCGTCGTCGGACTCGCCTACAAGCCTGACGTCGACGACGTGCGCGAGACGCCGGCGGCCGAGGTCATCAAGCTGCTGTTCGAACAGGGCGCCGAAGTGAGTTACCACGACCCGCACGTGCCACTGTTCGCGGGCATGCGCAAGTACATGGAATACCGCATGTACTCGGTGCCGCTGAGCAGGGAGAACGTGAAGGAGGCGGACTGCGTGTTGATCGTGACGAACCACGCCGTCATCGACTGGCAGGCGATCGCCGACCACGC
>JAYUCN010000002.1:0-2764 GCA_043740335.1 Planctomycetota bacterium | reverse complement strand
CCTCTTGTGGCGAGCTGGCCGCACGGTGACCGTCCCGCTGCAGATGACCAACGGCCTGCTGCACTCCGCGAAGGACGGCAAGAACGCCGAACTCTACTTCCGCATCGTCAGCGACATCACCCTGAAGGCACCCAGACCCGTCGGGCGGCCAGATCTGCTGACGGAGGCCGTGCCCCTTCGCATCGAACTCATGCGGGCACGCAACGCGCCAGCAGACGACGTGCACGAGGTGCTTGCACAGTGGGCGCAGGCGCGCCCCACAGACCTGCTGCCGCGCCTGCTGCTGGCCGAGTTCCAACTCGCCCAGGGCAAGACGGCCGGGGCTCTGGCGACTCTCGCCGAAGCGGCGCAGATCGATCCGGACAGCCCTCGCATCTTCGAGCTGCGCGTCCAGACGGCGCGGAGGCACTACCAGGACTCGGGCCAGGACGGTGCTGCGCTGTTTGCGCAATGCCGGCAGCGCCATGTCACGGTGCCCGAGGTGACCGACCCGATGGGTTACCTGCTGTGCGGGCAGACCGCGATGGAGCAGAAGGACTGGAACACGGCGGCCGGCAGCGCCCGGCAAGCCGTCGATGCGTTCCCGAAGGCGGCCTACCCGCGCCGGCTCGAGATCCAGGCCAACCTCGCGCAGAAGCGCCTCGCCGACGCGGTGCGCCTCACCGACATGCTGCTGACGGTGCTGCCGCCCGACGACGAAACGCTGCGGCTGGCGCTGCGCGTGTACCGGGAGTCGGGGTTGCCGACCCAGGGACTCCTGTTCGACGCCATTCGCACTTGCCGCCCGACCCCCGATCTCCAGGCCGAGTTGCTGCGATCGGCACTGGCCAGTGCACCGAGCACGGCCGCGTTGTTCGCGACCGCCGGCACTCTGGACGCGGACGCCACACCCGAGCTGCGCATCCTGGCCGCGCTCGCACTCATCCGCGGTGGTCGCGGCAACGAATGCGGCCCAGTGTTCGACGGCCTCGCCGCGGTTGCCACGACGTTGCCGCCGGGACCACGGACCGAACTCGCCGACGCTCTGGCGCGATGGCTCACGGCCACCGCGTCCCGTGCCGATGCCGACCTCGCCAAGGAAGCCCGCCTGCGGCTCGCGCAGCTCACTGTGAACGACGTAGGAGCGGCCTCCCCCCTGTTGGCGGCGGCCGACACGTTGGCGAGCACCCGGCCCGAGACCGCGTTCGTGCTCTGCACCCACGCGCTGTCCATCGCCGACACCAAGGCTCGCAACGGTGCTGCCTACGTGCTCGCGGGCCGTCTGGCATCGACGCTGGGGCTCATGGCGCTCGCGGAGGACCACTGGACCGCAGCCCTCGCGTTCCCCGATGGCCAGAAGGTGGCCGAGGAGCTCGCGCGCCTGTGCCTCGCCCAGGGCCGGCCCGAGCGAGCCCGACAGGTCTACCAGCTCGTCGACCAGCCGACCGACAGTGCCCTGGCGGCGCGCTGCGACCAGATGGAAGTCGCCGCCGGCTTGTTCGCGGCCGACCTCGCGCGCGACCGGGCCGACCTCCTCGCGCACTGTGCGCTCGCCACGTTCGGCCAGCCTTCGCTGACCGACTGGCAGCAAGCGCCGCAGCCGCTCTTGCAGGAACGCCTCGAGCTGCTGAGCATGCTGCGCGCCGTCGCGTTCGGCCGCGTGGCAAGGGTCCGCGCCCAGGCTCTGGTCGATCAGGACCCGACGTCGATCACCAACCGCCTGCTGCTCGCTAGAGCCCTCGCTGCCAGCGGCAAGGTGCACGAGGCAGCCGCCCTGCACTCCGAGTTGTTCGCCCACGGCGCCACTGGTCCCGTGTTCTGGCGTGAGGTCGCCATCCTTGGCCAGAACCCGTGCTACGAAGCGAGCGAAGCCCTGCGCCTCGGCGTGATGGGCGCCTGCTCGAACGGCGACTTCGCCGACTCGCCGACCACCTTGGCCTACGGCCTTGAATTGATGGCGCAGGGCTTCGACAAGGGCGGACATCCAGCGCTGGCCGAACAGGTCCGCCTCTCGCTGTGGCAGCGCGCGGGCCCGAGCCGGCTCTCGCTCTTGGACGTCGAATTGGTGGCGGCGAAATGTCCGCCGCGGGATGCCTTCCTCACCCTCGAGCTGGCTGTGGACGGGATGGCGACCAGCGACCGGCCGGCCGCCCGGGAACGCCTGCTTCGGATCGCCGGGGAACTCGTGCGGACCGATCCCACCGCCGCCCAGGATGTCTACACCGCCGCGGTCCAACGGGCCGCGCGCGACGGGCCCTTCGGCTGCCTCGTGCATTTCCTGCTCGAGCACGGCCCGGCGTTTCCCGAGCTGCGCCCCGACGACCAGCGCTGCCTCGAGCTGCTCTTGGGCCATCTGCAGCTCATCGCCGAGGGCCGCGACCAGGGGCCCTGGCTCGACCAGACCATCGACCGCCTCGTCAGCACGCAGGGGGCCGAAGCCACCGTCCAGAGCCTCGAGACCATGCTGCGGCGCCACCCGACGGCGTTGCCACTCTGGCGGGCGCGTGCCACCGCCCTTTCGCGCATGCAGATGGCCAGGCCAGGGATCGAGGATCTGCGTACGGCCCTTTTGCATGCCGAGGCACCGACCGAGAACCTCGCCTTCGTGACCCTGGCCGCCGCCGAACGCCTGTTCACACCAGAGGACCAGAACCGGCTCGACGGACTGCCAAAGGACCTCCAGGCCGGGGCTGCGTTCGCGCGCGGACTCGCGCTGCTGCGCCTCGGCCGACCGGACGAGGCCGTGCCCCTGCTCGAGCAATCGCCGGCCCGCGCCGACGGCCTG
>JAYUCN010000001.1:0-6750 GCA_043740335.1 Planctomycetota bacterium | reverse complement strand
GAGGTGGAATGGGCGAAGTTGACCCCCGAGCAGCGCTTGGCGCGCAACATCACCCACGGTGCTTCCGCCTACTGTCGTTTCCTGGCGACGATCAAGCCGGCGAAGGTGTTGCCGGGACAGTCTGGCATGCTCGTCGTGACGGCCATCCTGCAAGGGGATGCTGTGCTTCCATCGCCTGCTCCCATGGAAGTGATCGGTGCGGCGCAGCAAGGATTCGTGACGCTCGGTTCCATGTCGTCGATGCCGGCGGAGCCTGGCAAGCTGGCGAAGGGATATCTCGGGCGACCGGTCTACGACAACTATGCGATTTTCGAGGTTCCGGTGACGGTGGCGGCGGAAGCGGAGATCGGGAAAAAGCAGATCGTCGCCGTCGACATGCGCTTCGACCTCTACGACGGCAACTCCGCGCAACCCGTCGGACGGTTCATCGATCGGGTTGCAACCGAACTCGAGGTTGGACGAGCGCTCGACCCGACTGTCGCCATGCATCGCGGGTCGAGGACGGAGCCGTCGACGGGATCGCAAAAGCCGATGGGCGAGGGGGTTGGTGAATCGCCGTCGACGGCCGAGGCGAAGCCCGCAGCCAGGGTTCTCGAGGGCTCCGCGATCGTGCCAACGGATGCGCCCCACGTGGTGGTGCCACTGCCGCCGTCCGACACTGGCCCAGAAGTACTACCGGTCGATGTAGAGGACGGCTCGTCGTTGCCACTTCCTCTGTTGGTCGGCGGGGGCGTGCTGTTGCTGGGCATCGTGCTGCTGGTGGCGCGGAAAAAGTAGAAAGGTCACCTTCGAGGTGTTCCGGGTCGCCCGCCAGCCGGACACGACGCGTCAGCGGAACGAGCCTCTTTCTGCCAGATGCCCTACACAACTCCCGGTGCGGCGTCGAGCAGAGCCGACTCGGGTGGCTGGCATGGAAGTTGTGCATGTGGTCGGGCGCGGAGCGTGCACCTGAACCTGGCCCGACGAATGGCCAGTGTTCCGCAGGCGTCGTATCACGCGCCCACTGATCCACCCGGAAGCCCGCCATGGTACTAGCAAAGCTGTTCGCCGCCGGCAGGTTGAAGCTCAAGCCTCACCAGGTGCTGACGTTGGCGGAGGTGGACACGCTTCTCGACGTGACCAGTGACCGCTTCGTTGCCGCCGTCGGCCGACTCGTGAAGCAGTTCACGGTCGCCCGGGCCACTCTCGACCTGATCGCCTATCGCGCAGAACGAAGTGGTGCTGCCAATCCGGCAGATTTGCAGAGTTCCGCTGAGCCTCCCGACAACTACTACAAGGCGGACCTTCGTCGGTTCTCCCCGATGGACCGGGCAGAGGAGTTCCGCATGGCGCGCCGCCACGAATTCCTGCGGGATCTTGTACGCACGTGCCTCAGCGACATGGGATTCGCGAGCGAGCGGATCGACATGCTCATGCGACAGCCTGTCCGGCAGATTGTCGCCGCCGTGAACGAAGGCGCAAAGCCGCGTCGTGATGGTGCCTGGTTCGAGACCATGCTTCGCCAGTACGAAGAACTGCGCAATCTCTACGTGGAGGGTGCCCTCTACATCGTGCTCGGAACCGTGAACCGGTACCGAGGCCTGGGCGTCGACACGGCGGACTTGATCCAGGAAGGCAACGCGTCGCTCTTCCAGGCCATCGACGGGTTCGATTGGCGCCGCGACGTCCGCTTTCGGACCTATGCGCAGTTCTGGGTGCACCAGGCCGTGTTGAAGATGCTCTACAACAGTTCGCGCACAGTTCGCCTGCCGATCTGGGTGCAGAAGCTCCTCGGCAAGATCCGTCGCGCGCAGGAAGCGGGGCGGCGCGATGGTCGAGACCTGTCGCATGCCGAGATTGGCGAGCGCGTTGGTATCTCCGCCGAGAAGGTGGCCTCGGTGTTGTCGACCCGCCGCTACGCCGTGAGTCTGGACGCAGAATTGACGCGCGAAGACGGTGGCTCCTTGGCTCAGATGCTGCCCGATGAGCGGCTCCTGCCGATTCCGGATTCGATTCCCGCCGGAGACCTGCAGCAGGCCCTGAGCGACGTGATGGCCGACTTGCCTCTGCGCGAGCAAGGCATCCTTCGCCGACGGTTTGGACTGGACGGCAACGAGCCAGAGACACTGGGGGAGATCGCTTCGGATCTCGGCATCACCGCTGAGCGAGTCCGCCAGCTGCAAAACGCGGCGATCGATCGGATCAAACGACCGGGCAAGCTGCGCCAGTTGCAGGCCTACGTCGAGTAGCGTCGGCAACTACGGTTCGTCGTCACTGCCGTTCTGCCGATCGCGAGACTCACGGCTGCGTGCGATCATCAAGGGCCAGACTTCGTCGAACATCCGACGATAGACACTGGGTCGTTGGTCGAGTGCGATCGGCAGGATGCGTCGCATCGTGCGCACCTTGCGCAGTTCGATGGGCGCGACGATGGCTCCTGCCTCCCCGGAGCCAGCCGAGAGGACTTCACCCGTAGGATCGATGATGCGACCGTCACCGGGGAAGGCCATTGGTTCGCCATTCTTCTGCGAGGGTTCCTGGCCAGTGCGGTTGCAACCGATCACGAACATCTCGTTCTCGATCGCGCGGGCGCGTAGCAGGGTGCGCCAGTGTTGGGCGCGCGCTTCCGGCCACTGGCCTGGAACCACCAGCATCTCGGCGCCCCTGTGGAAGTAGTAGCGCGCCAGTTCGGGGAAGCGCAGGTCGTAGCAGATGAGCACTCCGATCTTGCCGAGAGTCGTCTCGACGAGCACAGGTGCTTGCCCGAAGCCGTGGTTGCGGTGCTCGAGGTTGGGCGAGAAGAGGTGGATCTTGCGATAGGAGCCGAGGCATCGACCGCGCTCGTATACGTGCGCGGTGTTGAAGATCTGCCCGGTGTCGGCCTCGATGCAGCTGCCGACGACGACGAGTTCGTGGGTGGCCGACAAGTCGCATAGTTCGCGCTCTGCGGCCTCGGCCTGCTGCAGGATGTCGTCGTCGAATGTCGACAGGAACGAAGTCGACCAGAGTTCGGGCAGGACGCACAGCCTGGCTCCGGCCGCGACCGCTTCTTCGACTCCGGCTCGCATGGCGGCCGTGTTCGCGGCAACGTCGCCCGGGCGTACGTCGAACTGAACGCAAGCCGCGAGGAACTCGTCAGTACTGTGGTCGGTTCCGGTCACGGCACCCAGGATAGCCATTGCTCGCGCACCTGGTCACCACGGAATGCAGTCGGGCCACGGACGACGTGCGGGGAGACATCGCCGAACGATGCCTCCCCGCGGTGAAGTTCGACGAGGCCAGTGGCCCGTCGATCATCCCTTGAACAGGATGTCGTCGGTGGGCAATCCAGGCGCCTTCTTCGCGCGCGGGCCTGCATTGGTCCGCGTCTCGACGATCAGCTGGTCGCTCGGCTTGAAGATGATCGTCTCCTTGTTGGCGACGTCGATGCTCTCACCGGTGAGCGGGTGCTTGTAGGCGCGCCCCTTGCGGATGCGGCGCTCGAAGGTGCCGAAGCCCTTCACAGCCACCTTGCCGCGGCCTCGCAGCAGGTCGCTGACCGCGTCCAGTACGGCATCGAGAACACGTGCAGCGGTGCGTCGCGGCACGTTGAGTTCCTCGGCCACCTTGTCGGCGAGGATCCCCTTGTTGGCTTGACGGCCGAAGGCCTCCTCGGCGGCTGCCGAGTACTTGCCCGTCGCCTGATCCATGCGATCCGTCGCATCCTGCTTCGTCGTGCGGGTCATCCCTGATTCCCCTATTTCCCGGTTGGCGTCATGCGGCAGGCTCCCTCGCCTGCCTGGTGATTCTTCCCCGTCAGCTCTTGGCGGCCTGCGGAACCGGCTTCGACCCCGCGACATATCGCTCGAGGCCCGAGACCAGCTTCGCGAGGTAGCGCGCTGCGACGCTGCCGGGGAAGACTTCGCTGAACGGCGCGCGCTTCAAGACGGCGCCCTCAACGGAACTATCTTCCGGCAGCAACCCGAGCCAGTTGAGGTCGAAGCCCAAAAAGCGCTCGGTGCAGCCCTTGAGTTTCAAGAACACCTGCTCGGCCTCCTCGGGCGAGCGAACGCGATTGACGACGCAGTGGATCGGCTTGGTGTAGCCGTCCTGCACGACGACCTTGACGATGCCGTAGGCGTCCGCGATCGCGGCGAAGTTGCTCGTCGTCACGAGGATCGTGTGGTCGGCCAGACTCACGAAATCCGTGACTCCCTTCGACACCCCGGCACCCGTATCGAGCAGGATCACGTCGCAGAACGGCGCGAGCTCTTCGATGGCGACGCAGATGCGCGCGCGGCCGTTGTCGTCGAGGTTCGCCATCTCCTTCACGCCGCTGCCGCCGCTGATGAACTTCACCTTGCAGGGGCCGTTCTCGATGATCTCGGAGAGTTCCGCGGTGCCGTCGATGTAGTCCGACAACGTCTTCGCGGGCTTGATGCCGGCGAGGATGTGTGCGTTGGCGAGCCCGAGGTCCGTGTCCACGATGATCGTGCGGTGGCCACGCCGACTGAACTCGCACGCCAGGTTGACGGAGAGCGACGTCTTGCCGACGCCGCCCTTGCCAGAGGTCACGGCGAAGATGGTCGCCTTCTTGCCTGTCTTGTCCGCCGGATTCAGTTGCTCGGCCATGATGGTAGTCCGGTTCCGCGCCCCGCGGAAGCTAGGCCACCTCATCGGCAACCCACTTGCCCGGGCTTGCGTCCAACTGCGAGACGTTGTCTTCGGCCGCACTCAAAGGAACGGGCTGGAGCGCCGATCTGCGCGTCACCGACGGATTGTCTGCGTGTCGCAGCGGTCGTCGGCGGGCCGAGTCCGAAGTCCCATGCCGTCGAGTTTCGAGCCTTCGCGCGGGCGACGTTCCCTTCTGCCTCCGGGTGCACGGAACGGCCGCCTGTTGCGAGTCGCCCTGGGTTTGCCGGCTGTCGCCATGTTGGTCAGCGTCGTGGCCTTGACGCTCTATTGCCGCAGCTTGCTTCTCGAAGCTGCCGCTGGCCGTGCTGTTGCGATCGACGACGGCGCCTTGCTGGTGGTCGTCGGCGGCTTCTTCCTGGCCAGTGCGTCCGTCGTGGTGCTGCAGTCGGTGCGCATGTCCAACCGAGTCGCCGGTCCCGAGTTTCGATTGCAGAAGGCCATGCGCAGAATCCGCGAAGGGGATGTCGCGTTTCGCATCACGCTGCGCCGCGGCGACCTGCTCACCGGCCTCGCCAGCGAGTGCAATGAACTGCTCGATTGGTTGAACCAGAACCCACCGAACGGCGCGCAGACAGGGAGCGACATCGTCGAAGTACCGGTTCCGACTTCGGAGTGGGTGTCGTCATGACGTTCCTGCCGTACCCCGCGAGTGAGCTGGCGCTTGCCGTACTGTTGCTGGCCACGAGCGGGGCCTCGGTGTTGTGGTTGCGTCGCGAGGCGGCGGCTGTCGACGCCGTGACGGAGGTGCGGCGAACCCAGCTGCAGTGTCTGTTCGCAGTCGAGAGATCCGCAGGTGCTCTAGTGCAGCCCAGGCCGCGCGATCTGCAGGGGCTGGCCGGTCTCTTCGAGGGTCAGGACCTGGTCTGGAAGATGGCACCGATGGGTAGCTACCTCGCGTTTCGTCCGGTTGCCTTGCCGGCGGAGAACCAATGACCATGCCCCACGGTCCTCTTGGACGACCAAGCTGGTGCGGCTCTTGCTGTTCCCCCCTGCTCCTGGGGGTGGCAGCATCGTTCGTCCTCGGGATCGTGGCGTTGCTCGATGTGGCGCGGGCGTTGTGGCGCGCGGAAAGCGTGCGCAGCGATGCGGCGTTTGCGCGTGCGCGCCTCGCGGCCGAGGTCGTCGCCATGCAACATCTGTCGAGTCAGGCCGCCGACATGGAACAGACCGAAGTTGCCGGCGTGAGGGTCACGGTCCATCGGCGAGCGAAAGACTGGCGGGTAGAGGCCAGATGCGCCGATGAGGCAGTCTTCGTGTTCCAATGCGCGGAGCTGCCCGGAGCCGCTCCTCAGGCGCTGGGCCGCCGTTGTTCCGCGATCGAGTCCAGTGTTCTGGATCTTGTGGGTGAGGGGCAGCAGATCCTTCCCGCGGAGCTGCCCAGACTCGATGAGCAAGAGCTCGGCGCCGCTGTGCGTGCGGATGCGGTCTCCACACTCCGACGCGACCAGGGCATTGCGCTTCTGCTCTTGGATGCCGGCACGGAGGGCGATGACTATGTGTTCGATCGACGCCATGCGTGCAGGGTTGAGGTGCCTGGGGATCTGCTCGTCGTGCCGGGTCATCTGTGGGTCGAGCCGAATGGACCCCCGCTCGAGCTCTCGCTCGCTCGCGACCTGGTCGTCGTCGTGCGGGGCAACCTCTACGTCGGTCGTTCGATCCGCGTGAGCGGTGGCGGCCGCCTGTTGTTCGTCACCTCGGTCGAACCGCCGGCGTGCGCGTTCGCCGATCGCGACGGCAACGGGCGGTGGTCGCCGGGCGACGTGCTGCGCACGGCTGCGGTTTTCGCCGGACCTATCGAGGGGGGCGGCAACGTGTACCTGGGTCTGCCCGGGTCGCACGGCGAAGTCGTGCTGGGTGCCGGGCTCGTCGTCGTCGGCGAATTGCACCTGTGGGTCGATGCACGCGTCGCGGGCCCGCTCGTGCTGCCACATGAGGTCACCAGGACGGGTGCCGCAGTGCGGCTCGCCGCCGCTGGGGAATGGGCCTTTGGCCCGGATCGTGAACGGGTGCCGGGCTTTCTCACGAACGGTGCCGCTCGCCCGAGCCTGCTGCGTCTGGTCGCGCCGAAACCAACCCCGTCGGTCGAGCAGCCTCTTT